>NZ_JASKYR010001209.1:0-2380 GCF_041028215.1 Streptomyces flavofungini | reverse complement strand
GCCCCGCACCGCGCACGGCGCCGAGGCCGCGCWGCKCGGCCTCGCGGGCGGCACGGCCGACCGGCGGGAGACGGCGGGCGCCTGGCTGCTGCTCTGGGCGGCAGCGGCGGTGGACGCGGCGGACGAGAGCCTGTGGCGGCTCTTCAGCGACGAGCACACGTACGCCACCCGGGGCTCCGTGGCGAAGGCGCGGTGCCATGGGGCGTTCCTGCGCGGCCGCTGGGACGCCGCGCCCGGATGCCTGCGCGAGGCGGAGACCGCCGACGAACTCGGCTACCACTGCAACGCTCTGCTCTTCCGCCACTATCACGCCCACTTCCTGGCGGGCCGGGGTGACGAGCAGGGCCTGCGCGCGGTGCGGGCGCGCATCGAACCGGCGGCGGCGAAGGCGCGGATGCGGTTCGTCACGGACCATCTGGACCGCCTCGAAGCCCTCGCGGCACTCGCCCACGGGCGGTGCGAGGAGGCGTACGCGCGGCTGCGCCGCGTCGTCGAACCGGGTCATCTCCCGCCGGGCCAGGCCTGGTTCCACGTACTGCTCTTCGACTTCGTCGTGGCGGGCGTGCGCTGCGGACGCCTGGCCGAGGCGCGTACGCACACCGAGGCCGGGCGGGCGGCGGGGACGGGCGCGATCTCGGCGCACCACGCGTTCCTGCTGGCCGCCGCCGTCGCGGTGACCGCCGACGATTCAGCGGCGGACGCCGCGTACGCCGCCGCCTACGCGGTGCCGGGCGCCGGGGAGTGGGTCTTCGACCTGGCGCGCCTGCGCCTGCTGCACGGCTCCTGGCTGAACCGTCGCGGGCGGCACACCGAAGCGGCCGAGCCCCTGCGCGCCGCCGAGCGGACCTTCGAGGAGCTGCGCGCCGAACCCTGGGCCGAGCAGTGCCGCTCCGAACTCCGTCCGCGCGAGCGTGCCCCTGCACCATCGGCCGCCCCGGTCACCCCCGCTGCCGCGCCCGGCGCGCTCACGGCCCATGAGCTGCGCATCGCCCGCCTGGTCGCCACCGGCCTGACGAACAACGAGGTCGGAGCGGCGCTGCGGCTCTCCCCGCGTACGATCGGCGCCCACCTCTACCGCATCTACCCGAAGCTGGGCGTCACTTCGCGGGCGGCCCTGGCCAGGGCGCTGCCACCCGAGCCGCCTTTGGGTCAGTCCCCGACGCCCTCCAGGGCGCGGGCGACACCGGCGCGGGTCGTGATGCCGAGCTTGGGGAAGATCCGGTAGAGGTGGGCGCCGACGGTACGGGGGGAGAGACCGAGCCGCTCGCCGACCTGACGGTTGGTCAGCCCTTGGGCGACGAGTTCGGCGATGCGTGACTCCTGTGCCGAGAGGGCGGGATGGCGTCCGGTCCCGCGTGCGGCGTCCGCCGTGCCGCTCAGCTCGTCGAGCGCGCGGGACGCCCGCGCGGCCCATGGCGCAGCGCCGAGCCGGGTGAAGGTGTCGAGCGCGGCACGGCATCGGGTCGCCGCTGCCCCGTACCGCCGCTGACGCCCCAGCCACATCGCGTGGGCCAGACGGGCCCGGCCGAGCGGAAAGGGCCAGCTCGCCGCGTCGGGGAGGGCATACGCGGCTTCGTAGCGCTGCTCCGCCTCGCAGTCGTCGGCGGCGAGGGCCTCCGCGACGGCGAGGAGGAAGGTGTGGTGCGCCGACGCTCGGGCGCTCCCGGCGGCGCGGACCGCGCGCAGATGGCGTACGGCCTCCGCCCGGTGCCCGCTGTCGACCGCCGCCTGCACCCAGTCGACGAGCCACAGGTGCGACCACGGGCCGAAGGCCGGGACGGCACCGGGCCCCGCGAGGAGGCGCGCGTGCTGCCACGCCTCGTCGGCACGGCCGTCGCCGAGCGCGAGGAGTACGCGCAGCGCGTACAGCCGCTCGGTGAGCAGGCGCAGTCCTTGCTCCCGTGCCGAAGCCCCGAGCGCGGTCTCCGTCTCGGCGAGTCCGGCGCGCTCGCCGCGCGCCGCGAGGACTTCGGCGACGTTCCGCAGGAAGAGCTGTTCGGCGAGCGTGTGACCGTGCTCCGCCGAGGTGCGCGCGCCCTCGCGGGACGCGGCGAGGGAGGCGTCCCACCGGCCGTGCAGGAAGTCGTCGTGGGCACGCAGGCTGTCGGTGAACGCCCGGGTGGCGTACGTGTGACGGCGCGCGAAGGCGCTCCGGAGCGCGTCGTGCACGGCCTCGCCACGTCCGGCCCAGGCGTCCCGGCACAGTGCCGCCACCGGGGACACGCGCGTCGTCGCGTGGCGTTCGACGGCGGCCCACGCCCGCTGGTCACCGGTGAGCACGGCGGCGACGAGGAGCAGCAGGAGCGCGGGCTCGAACAGCTCGGCGTGCGGACCTGCGGGGCCTTGCGGCCGCGGGGCGCCCGGCGCGTCCACGCCACCC
>NZ_JASKYR010001208.1:0-1179 GCF_041028215.1 Streptomyces flavofungini | reverse complement strand
TTCTTGGACCGGGCGGATGAGGTGCTGGGGGCCGGGGGCAAGATCGCCGCGATGAAGGGGGATGTGGCGGAGGCGCGGTATCCGAAGAGGGTTCGGGATCTGGCGCGGCTGGAGGCCAGGGCGATTGACCTTCAGTGGTACGGGGCCCACGACATCCACGGTCTGTTGCAGACCGAGGACTACATGCGGGCGTTGTTCGAGATGCGGCAGCCGGCCTACACGTCGGGTGAGGTGGACCGGGTGACGTCCGCGCGACTGGCACGGCAATCAATCTTCGACAGAGAACCTGCTCCGGCGCTCAGTTTCGTGCTGGAGGAAGTGACGCTGCGGCGTCCGCTCGGGGGCAGAATGGTTCTGCGTGGGCAGCTCGAACGTCTGCTGAGCGTCGGGCAGTTGCGCAATGTATCCCTTCAGGTCATGCCGATCGACCTGGAGGAGCATGCTGGAGCGGACGGAAGCATCACGATGCTGAAGTTCGGGGATGGAACTGTCGTAGGGCGTTCGCCGGGGGTTGCTGCCGGACGGCCGGTCGACGATCCCAAGCAGTTCCGAATTCTTGAGCTGCGGTACGGCATGGTCCGGGCCCAGGCTTTCACCCCGAGAGAGTCGCTGGCCTTCATCGAGCAACTGCTGGGAGAGAGAGATGAACCGCATGGTTTCCGCTGAAGGCGGCGCGGAACTTACATGGCGCAAGAGCAGCTACAGCAGTAACGGTAGTGAAGGAGACTGCGTCGAGGTTGCGCACGCCTCCGGCAGGGTCCACGTCCGTGACTCCAAGGAGGTGCTGGGCCCGCAGCTCGCCGTGACGGAATCGGCGTGGGCGAACTTCGTGCCGTACGCCTGCGGGAGCTGATCCGATGGAGCTGGCCTGGTTCAAGAGCAGCTACAGCAGTGACGGGAACGAGGGTGACTGCGTAGAGGTCGCCCACACCCCCGGCACCATCCACGTCCGCGACTCCAAGGACGTGCAGGGGCCCCGCCTGGCCTTCGCGGCAGGAGCGTGGGCGGGGTTCGTCTCGTACGCGTCCAAGAGCTGACTCGCAGACGCCACCGCAGGTCAGCCCCGGTCCCACGCCCCGCCCAGCGCCCCGAGCCGAKGCCCGTAYTCCACCGCCTCCACCCACTCCGGAGGCCAGCCCGACGGGCCCCGGTGCGCCCCGGCGAGGGCTCCCGCCAGCG
>NZ_JASKYR010001207.1:0-1513 GCF_041028215.1 Streptomyces flavofungini | reverse complement strand
CTCGCCCCCGCCTGCCGCTGTCGGGTAGAAAGAGTGGTTACACCCCTCATCCGGGGCCCAGGGCGCGTGTGCGGCGCGCCCGCGTGTCCGTACCTCCCTCCGCCGACAGGCGGGGAACGGACGCGGTGCCCGCCCGCTTCTCAACCAGGAGCGGACACCCTCAACGAATGAATAAGACTTAAGGGGTCAGACAAGTGGCAGCGGAGATCGTCAATCCTCGCAGCGACAGCGATACGGACAACGAAGGCGCGGAGGAGCCCTTCGATCCGGCGTTTGCGCTGCACCGCGGCGGCAAGATGGCCGTGCAGGCCACCGTGCCGGTCCGCGACAAGGACGACCTGTCCCTCGCGTACACGCCCGGCGTCGCGAAAGTGTGCAGCGCGATCGCCGAGCGCCCGGAGCTCGTCCACGACTACACGTGGAAGTCGAACGTGGTCGCCGTCGTGACCGACGGCACCGCCGTGCTCGGCCTCGGGGACATCGGGGCCGAGGCCTCCCTCCCCGTCATGGAGGGCAAGGCCATCCTCTTCAAGCAGTTCGGCGGCGTGGACGCGGTGCCGATCGCGCTCGCGACGACCGACGCCGACGAGATCGTCGACACCGTCGTGCGGCTCGCCCCGTCCTTCGGCGGCGTGAACCTGGAGGACATCTCGGCGCCCCGGTGCTTCGAGATCGAGCGCAAGCTCCAGGAGCGGCTCGACATCCCGGTCTTCCACGACGACCAGCACGGCACCGCCGTGGTGACGCTGGCGGCCCTGCGCAACGCGGCGAAGCTGACCGGGCGCACGCTCGGCGACCTGCGCGCCGTGATCTCCGGGGCCGGTGCGGCCGGTGTCGCCATCGCCAAGTTCCTGCTTGAGGCGGGGCTCGGCGACGTGGCGGTGGCCGACCGCAAGGGCGTCGTGAGCCGGGACCGCGAGGACCTCACGCCGGTCAAGCGCGAGCTGGCCGAGCTCACCAACAAGGCCGGTCTCAGCGGCTCGCTGGAGTCCGCGCTCGCCGGGGCCGACGTCTTCATCGGCGTCTCGGGCGGCACCGTCCCCGAGGCGGCCGTCGCGTCCATGGCCCCGCGGGCCTTCGTGTTCGCCATGGCCAACCCGAACCCGGAGGTCCACCCCGACGTCGCGCACAAGTACGCGGCCGTGGTGGCGACCGGCCGCTCGGACTACCCGAACCAGATCAACAACGTGCTCGCCTTCCCCGGCATCTTCGCCGGTGCCCTCCAGGTCCGCGCGTCGCGGATCACCGAGGGCATGAAGATCGCCGCCGCCGACGCCCTCGCGGCCGTCGTCGGTGACGAGCTCGCCGCCGACTACGTGATCCCGTCGCCGTTCGACGAGCGCGTCGCACCGGCCGTGACGGCCGCCGTCGCCGCCGCGGCCCGCGCGGAGGGCGTCGCCCGCCGCTGAGCCCCCGTCGGCCCGCAGTGCCGCCCGCGCCCCCTGCCGCGTACCTCACGGCGGGGGGCGCGGCGCGTCGCGGAGCCGTACGGGGTGGGCGCGGAGTCGTACGG
>NZ_JASKYR010001206.1:0-1451 GCF_041028215.1 Streptomyces flavofungini | reverse complement strand
GACACACCCCGTCCGACTTCCCGTTGCTCGACGACCTGCCCGACGGCACGCTCACCCAGGCCGACGTGGAACACCTAGAGTCGGCCGTACCGGCGCTGCGGGACATCTGGCCGCTGTCACCGTTGCAGGAAGGCATGCTGTTCCACGCCCGGCCGTGGCGGGTCACGTCACGCTGCCGTGGCGCGAGGCCGACCTCACGGAACATACGGAGGCCGACGCCCTGGCCCGGTCCGACCGCCTCGCCGAGGAGGAACGGGCGGCCCGGATGGAGGTGACGGCGCCGCCGCTGCTGCGCCTGCTGCTCATCCGGCTCGCCCCCGACCGGCACCGCCTCGTCGTCACCAGCCATCACATCGTGGCGGACGGCTGGTCGACGCCGGTCATGTTCCACGAGGTCTCCGCGCTGTACGCGGCGGGCGGCGACGCCACCGCCCTCAAGCGCGCGGCCTCCTACGGCGGATACCTGACGTGGCTCGGCCACCAGGACAAGGAGACGGCACGCGCCGCCTGGAGGGCGGACCTCGCGGGCGCCGACGAACCGACCCTGGTCAGGCCCGCGCACCTGAACGACAGCGCCCACGCCGTCTCGGAGGAGATCGCGCTGCGCCTCTCCAAGGAGTCCACCGACGCCTTGACGGACCTGGCCCGCCTGCACGGCCTGACCCTGAACACCGTCGCGCAGGGTGCGTGGGCGCTGGTCCTCGCGCGCCTCGCGGGCCGCACGGACGTGGTCTTCGGCGCCACGGTCGCGGGCCGCCCGGCGGAGCTGCCGGGGGTGGAGTCCATGGTGGGCCTGTTCATCAACACACTTCCGGTGCGCGTACGGACCGACGGCGCGCAGCCGGTGGCCGACCTGCTGACCGGACTCCAGCGCGGTCAGTCCGAGCTGATGGCCCACCAGCACGTGGGCCTGCCGGAAATCCAGGCTGTCGCCGGTTCCGGAGCGGTCTTCGACACCATGCTGATGTTCGAGAACTACCCGCGCGACGAGACACCCCCCACCGGCCCGCACGGCCTGACGATGACCCAACTACGCACGGAAGCGGGCACCCACTACCCCCTCGCCGTCAGCGTCGTCCCCGACGAGCGCCTCCAGATCCGGGTGACCTACCGCCCCGACCTCTTCGACCGCTCCGAAGCCCACCAGGTGGGCCAGTGGCTGGAACGCACCCTCGAACACATCGCGGCCACCCCCAGCACACCGGTCGGCCGGATCGACGTACTGGACGCGTCGGAGCGCGATGCGGTGGTGCGGGGTTGGAACGCCACGGCTTGTCCGGTGGTGGCGGGTTCGGTGGTGGAGGCGTTCGAGGGGTGGGTCGCTCGGTCGCCGGATGCGGTAGCAGTGCGGTGCGCCCCTGAACAAGGGCTGTCCTATGTGCAGTTGGACGCGCGGGCGAGTGCGTTGGCGCGATATCTGATGGCTTTGGGTGTGGGGGTTGAGTCGCGGC
>NZ_JASKYR010001205.1:0-1467 GCF_041028215.1 Streptomyces flavofungini | reverse complement strand
GTGGTGAGGGTGCTCATGCCGCTGCTCCTTCCTGCCGCGGGGCGCCCGTCGAGGCGACGTACTCGACGGAGTCCCGCGTGAGGTCCATGAACGCCTGCTCCAGCGAGGCGGTCTGCGGGGTCAGTTCGAAGAGGGGGATGCCGTGGGCGGCGGCGGTGCGGCCGATGTGCTCGGCGTCGGTGCCGCGGACCTCAAGGGCGCCGCGGACGCCGGAGGCGCCGCCGGTGACACGCACGGCGGGGGCGGCGAGCAGCTCGGCGAGGCGCCCGGCCTCGGGGGTGACGACCTTGACGGCGCCGGAGCCCGACTCGCGCACGAACCGTTCGACGGTGGTGTCCGCGAGCAGCCTGCCCCGGCCGATGATGATCAGGTGGTCGGCGGTGAGCGCCATCTCGCTCATGAGGTGCGAGGAGACGAGCACCGTACGGCCCTCGGCGGCCAGGGATCTGAGGAGGTTGCGGATCCACAGGACGCCCTCGGGGTCGAGGCCGTTGACCGGTTCGTCGAGGATCACCGTGGCCGGGTCGCCGAGCAGGGCGGCGGCGATGCCGAGGCGCTGGCCCATGCCGAGGGAGAAGCCCTTGACGCGCTTGCGGGCGACCTCGTCGATCCCGGCGAGCGCGAGGACCGCCTCGACGCGGCTCCGCGGGATGGAGTGGGTGTGGGCGAGCGCCATGAGGTGGTGGAAGGCGGAGCGTCCCGGGTGGACCGAGCGGGCTTCGAGGAGGGCGCCCACCTCGTGCAGGGGCGCGGGGTGGGCCGCGTACTCACGGCCCCCGATCGTGGCCCGCCCCCGGGTCGGGGCGTCGAGGCCGAGGAGCATGCGCATGGTGGTGGACTTTCCGGCGCCGTTGGGGCCGAGGAAGCCGGTGACGGTGCCCGGCAGGACGTCGAAGCCGAGGTCGTCGACGACGGTCTTGTCGCCGTAGCGTTTGGTGAGTCCGTGTGCCCGAATCATGGTCTCGATGCTGCCGCCCGCCGGGGCGCCGATCGTCGGACCGGGGGCGGGTCGTGACGGTCCGGCGTAGTACCGGGGTACGACGGCGGTCCCGGAAAAATACCGGGGAGCCCCGGACGCGGGAACCTAGGATCACGGCATGACTGATGAGTACGTCGTACGAGCCGTCCGTGCCGAGGAGTGGCCGCAGGTCAAGGAGTTGCGCCTGGCCGCGCTGCGGGACCCGGCGGCGCCGGTCGCCTTCCTGGAGACGTATGAGACCGCCGCCGCGAGGCCGGACTCCTTCTGGCAGGAGCGGGCCGCGGGGAGTTCGCACCAGACCTCGGCCCGGCAGTTCGTGGTGGTGGGGCCGGACGGCGACTGGGCGGGGTCGGTGACGGTGCTCATCGAGGAGCCGGGGGCGAAGGACGTCTTCGGCGGGGTGATCGAGCAGCGGCAGGCCCATCTCGTGGGGGTCTTCGTGCGGCCCGAGCACCGTGGCCGCGGGCTCACGGACGCGCTGTTCGAGG
>NZ_JASKYR010001204.1:0-1701 GCF_041028215.1 Streptomyces flavofungini | reverse complement strand
GCCGTGACGACGGCCGTGTCCCTACCGAGGGCGTTCAGGAGCGCGGCCGCGTCGGGGCCGGGGGTGCCTGCCGGGTTCAGGACCAGCCAGGTGCCGGTGGGCAGGCCGGTGGGGGCGCCGTCCAGCGGCTTCCACACGATGCGGTGGCGGCGGCCGTCGGCTGCGGCGCGCTGGGAGCGGCGGCGCCGGTAGGAGGACAGGGCCGGTACGAGGGCGGCGAGCGTCTCGTCGTCCAGGCCGAGGTCGGCGCCGAGCGCGGGCAGGTCGCCGCGTTCGACGGCCGCCCAGAACGCGGCGTCCGCGCCACGGGGTGCGTCTCCGTCGGACATGGCCGGGGTGAAGGTGGTGTCGGGCCAGTAGCGGCTGCGCTGAAAGGCGTACGTGGGCAGGTCGACGCGGCGTGCTCCGGTGCCGTGCAGGGTGCCCGTCCAGTCGACGGCGGTCCCGCGTACGTACAGCTCGGCCAGGGCCGCGGTGAGGCAGGGCACCTCGTCGCGGTCGCGGCGCAGTGCGGGGACGGTGGTGAGGGCCGCCGTCCCCGCCACCGGTCCTTCGTCGTCGCCGTCTTCGTCGAGGACGGTGCGGGCGGCGGCGGTCAGGGTGGCGTCGGGGCCGAGTTCCAGGAAGGAGGCGGCGCCCTGGCGGTGCAGGGTGCGCACCGCGTCGGCGAACCGGACGGTGGCGCGGACCTGGTCGACCCAGTACTCCGGCGAGCGCAGTTCCTCGGCGGTGGCGAGGTCGCCGGTGACGGTGGAGACCACCGGCAGGAGCGGCGCCTCGTAGGTGAGGCCGCGGGCGACGCGGGCGAAGTCGTCGAGCATGGCGTCCATGCGCGGCGAGTGGAAGGCGTGGCTGACGCGCAGGGTACGGGTGCGGCGGCCGTCCGCGGCGAGGCGGGCGGCGACATCGGCGACCGGCTCCTCGTCGCCCGCGATCACCACGGCGCGGGGGCCGTTGACGGCGGCGAGGGAGACGCGGTCGGCAAGGCCCGCGAGGAGGGGCAGCACCTCGTCCTCGGCGGCCTCGACGGCGACCATGGCGCCGCCGGACGGGAGGGCGGCCATGAGGCGGCCGCGCGCGGCGACGAGGGTGCAGGCGTCCTCAAGGGAGAACACCCCGGCCACGTGGGCGGCGGCGATCTCGCCGATGGAGTGGCCGCTCACGCCGTCCGGGGTGACGCCCCAGGACTCCACGAGCCGGTACAGGGCCACTTCGAGGGCGAAGAGGGCGGGCTGGGTGTAGGCGGTGTCGTGCAGGAGCGCGGCCTCGTCGGTGTCCTCGTCGGCGAACATCACCTCGCGCAGCGGGCGGTCGAGCTCCTGGTCGAAGCGGGTGAGGACGGCGTCGAGGGCGTCGGCGAAGACGGGGTGGCGCTCGTACAGCTCGCGGCCCATGGCGGCGCGCTGGCTGCCCTGGCCGGTGAAGAGGAAGGCCAGGCGGCCCCGCGCCGGGGCGCCGGTGAGCAGGGCGGCGTCGGGGGTGTCCTCGCGCAGCGCGGTCAGCGCGCGCTCAAGGCCCGCACGGTCGCCGGTCAGGACGGCGGCGCGGTGTTCCAGTGCGGCGCGGGTGGTGGCCAGTGAGTGGGCCACGTCCACCGCGGGCAGCTCCGGGTGGTCCGCGAGGTGGCCGAGGAGGCGTCCCGCCTGCTCGCGCAGGGCGGCGGGAGTACGGGCCGAGAGCACCACGGGGACGCCCGCGGGC
>NZ_JASKYR010001203.1:0-1727 GCF_041028215.1 Streptomyces flavofungini | reverse complement strand
GGCCCGCGGAGTTGCCGCCCTGGGTGGGCGAGCCGGTGGAGGCGGAGGGGCTCTGGGCCTGGCGCCGCTGCTTCTTGGCGGGGTCGCCGGGGAGCGGGGAGCCGGGCAGTTCGTTGCGCGGGGCCTCGCCGGGTCCCGGGACGGTGACCCGGTCCGCGTCGCGCACCGCGCCGCCGAGGAGCGAGCCGACGAGCAGCGTCAGACCGATCACCACACCGCCGACCAGACCGCCGCGCCGCAGCACGCGCCGCCGCAGGTCCCAGATGTCGACGCGCGGGCCCAGCGTGCGCCAGGCCTCGCCCGCGAGACGGCCGTCCACGGAGTAGACCGGGGCGCCCGCGATGATCAGCGGCGACCAGGCGGCCAGATAGATGATGTCCGGGGCGTCGTAGGCCGGGACGGTCTTCCAGCTCACCGTGACCATCAGCGCGGCGGAGAGCAGCACCCCGACCGTGGCGGCGACCCGCTGCCAGAGCCCGAGGACCGTCAGGACGCCGACGATGACCTGGAGGAAGGCGATGCTGAGCCCGGCGCCCACCGGGTGCTGGAGCGCGAAGTCGCGCAGCGGCTCGGCCAGCGCCCAGGGGTGCAGCGAGGTGAGCCACTTGACCATGGAGCCGCGCTCGCCGCCGTCGAAGTAGACGGGGTCGCACAGCTTGCCCATGCCCGCGTAGATGGAGATGAAGCCGAGGAAGACGCGGAGCGGCAGCAGGACCACGCCGAGGTTCATCCGGCGCCCGGGGTAGTAGGCGTGGCGGACCGGGTCGGCACCGTGCCGCCGCTTGCGCTCCTCGCCCTCCGTCCCGTCGTCGTAGCCGATCTCGTAGGCGTCGTCGGTGTAGTCGGGGTACCCGCCGTCGTACGCTTCGCGGCGCTCGCGCTCGGCGATCCGCTCGTCGTAGTCGCTGCTGGGCAGGCGCATCTGGGGCAGGAGACGGGTCTCGGGGCGGCCGCCGGAGACGCCGGGCGTCTCGACGGTCTCCGGGCCCTCGTCGTAGTCCACGCGCGGGATGACCTGCGTGGCGCCCGTGTCGCCGGTCTCTTCGGCCGAACGGCGCACACTGCTGCCGCGCACGGCCTGGAGGAGTCTGATCGCGCCCGTGTCGTCCGGATCGGACCTGCCGCTCCAGACGACGGGCGCGCGGCGCTTGGCGGCCGTGCCCGCGACGGGGATGCGCACCGTCGGGTCGGCGGCGCCCAAGTGCCGGGAGATACGCGGGGATTGGGTGCGCCCAGCGGCGGGGAGCTGCACGCGGAAGCTCGCGTGATTGACGATGACCTGCGCCGGGTCGCTCGGCACCTTCACCATGCTCAGCGCGGGAGCTTCGTCGAAGCCTGACGAGCTTCCCCCCGTGGGAGTGCGGGGTGTTCTGGTGTCCACACTCATCTAACCGAGTGATGTGTGTTTAGGACACTGTCTTGACCGTGGGGAAATGTCCGGGCCGCGTCAAGAGATCAACGCGGCCCGGACGGACGGGCCTCAGCTGCGGCGCCGCGCGGCCTCGTAGAGCACGACGCCCGCCGCGACACCGGCGTTCAGCGACTCGGTGCCGCCCGGCATCGGAATGCGGACCCGGAAGTCGCACGTCTCGCCGACCAGGCGGGACAGGCCCTTGCCCTCGCTGCCGMCGACGATSACGACGGGACCGCCGAGCGCCTGGAGGTCGCCGACCTCSTGCTCGCCGTCCGCCGCGAGGCCGACGACGGCGACSCCCGCCTTCTTSTAC
>NZ_JASKYR010001202.1:0-1740 GCF_041028215.1 Streptomyces flavofungini | reverse complement strand
CGGCAGACCGGAGTCGCAGTTCGACGCGGACGAGGTCTTCGCCGCGTGCGCCGCCGCGAACACGGCCGTGGAGATCAACAGCCGCCCCGAGCGGCTCGATCCGCCGCGCAGGCTCCTCTCGCGCGCCGTGGCGGCGGGGACCCCGCACTCCCCCCCCCCCCCCCCCCCCCCCCCCCCCCCCCCCCCCCCCCCCCCCCCCCCCCCCCCCCCCCCCCCCCCCCCCCCCCCCCCCCCCCCCCCCCCCCCCCCCCCCCCCCCCCCCCCCCACCACCCTCTTCTCCGCGAAAGGCACCACCTCACCATGCCACCCGTTCCCGCCGACCCGACCGTGCTGCACCCGATGCCCGAGCAGCCGCGAGTGGTCCTGCTCAAGCCGCTGGTCACCTCGCCGCTGATCGAGGTCGGGGAGTTCTCGTACTACGACGACCCCGACGACCCGACCGCGTTCGAGACACGCAATGTGCTGTACCACTACGGTCCGGAGAAGCTGATCATCGGTAAGTTCTGTGCGCTTGGCACGGGCGTGCGGTTCCTCATGAACGGCGCCAACCACCGCATGGACGGCCCGTCGACATTTCCGTTCCCCACCATGGGCGGCTCGTGGGCCGACCACTTCGACCTGCTCACCGGCCTGCCCAGCCGGGGGGACACCGTAGTCGGCAACGACGTCTGGTTCGGCCACGGCACGACCGTCATGCCCGGCGTACGGATCGGCCATGGCGCCATCATCGCCTCCGGCGCCGTGGTCACCGCCGACGTGCCCGACTACGGCATCGTCGGCGGCAACCCGGCCCGCCTCATCCGCACCCGGTACACGGCCGAGGAGGTCGGCCGGCTGCTGGCGCTCGCCTGGTGGGACTGGCCGGTCGAGCACATCACCGCGCGGGTACGGACGATCATGTCGGGCAGCATCACCGAACTTGAGGACGCCGCACCCCGTCGATGACCAAGCTTGCCCGTCAACTGCTCCGTGATGACGATTCGTCAACGCCGTGGCCACACGTTCGTGGTATTCGCACATGCGGCGACCCCCGCTGCGGCCCCTGGAAGACGCGGCGCGGCCTTTGCCCATTGCCGGACTCGCGGCCGTCGGTGGCCGATGATGATGGCCAGCGGATCCGGGCCCTCGGTGAAGCGGGAAGGGGCAGTTCATGGCACAGGCACATGTGGCGGGCGAGCAGGTGGCGGCGCGGGTGTGGACGGTGCGTCTGGATGCCGCGGGGCGCGGCCTGACGGCGGTGAAGGTCGACTGCAGCCGCCCGGCCTGCACACCGCAGCGGCTGGACTCGGCCGCTCAGGGGCGGGCGTTCGCCGCCGCGCACCTCAAGGCTCATCTGCGTGCGGCCGGGAACCCCCGGCGCGACGCGGCCTGTGCGTGCCGCGCCGACGGGTGCCAGGGCCACGCCGACAGCGCCGGCCGCGGCTCCACGGGTCCGGCCTGGCGGTGCGGGGGCGCGGTGGTGCTCGCCGTGATCACCGATCCCATGGGCCGCTGGTGGCGGGCCTGGGAGTGCTGCGCGCGGTGCGCGGCGGTCCATCCCGCCGCCCGTGTGGTGGCCACCGCCCCGGAGACGTCTCCCGTCGGCGGCCACCTTCGCCCCGGACGCCGCTCCAGGGGCGGACTCCCCCTCCGGCGGTGCCGGGCCCCACGGCGACCGGCTGCCCGCGCCGCGCACGGCCGGGGCGAAGCCGCGCCGCCCCAGGCGTTCGGGGAAGATCGCGCAACGCCACGTGCCGCAC
>NZ_JASKYR010001201.1:0-1828 GCF_041028215.1 Streptomyces flavofungini | reverse complement strand
GGCCGAGCGCGAGCAGTCCGCGCGCCCACTCCTCGGGCGTCCCGCCCGCCGCGTCGCCGAGTACCACCCGTGCCTCGTGCTCATTGACCACCAGCGGGTCGCAGGCGGCGAGCACCTCGTCCGGCAGCGGGGCGGGCGGCGAGGGGTTGAGGACGAGCCGGGCCCCCGGCCGCAGCCCGCGCGCCACCTCGGCGACCGTGTCCAGCGGGATCTCCAGTTGCGTGGAGACCACCCGGGCCGCCGCGAGCAGGCTGCCCGCCGCGCGGATGTCCTCGGGGGTGAGGCGCATGTTGGCGCCGGGCGAGACCACGATGCTGTTGTCGCCCGACGGGTCGACGGTGATCAGCGCGACACCGGTCGGCGCCCCGCCCACCAGGACCCCCACCGTGCGCGTCGTCGCCCACCCGGGCGAGGAGCGCGGTGCGCGCCCCGAGCCGGGCGGCGGCCACGGCCTGGTTGCCGCCCTTGCCGCCCGGGTGGACGGACAGGTCGGAGCCGAGGACCGTCTCGCCCGGCGCCGGCCTGCGCTCCACACCGACCACCAGATCGGCGTTGGCGGAGCCCACGACCAGCAGCTCGTAGTCGTCGTTCATGCGCTGTTCCCTGAGTCGATCATGTTGCTTTTCCCTGCTTTCAGGAGAAATTCTGCACGTTCTTCGCGGTGACGACCTTCACCGGCACCTTCACCGTCTCCTTGACGTCCTTGCCCCCGGCCGCCCGCACCGCGTTGCGCACCGCGATCCTGCCGAGTTCCTTGGGCTGCTGCGCCACGGACGCGTAGAGCGTGCCCGACTCGACCGCCTTGAGGCCGTCCGGGGTGCCGTCGAAGCCGACCACCGGCACGGAGGCGCCCGCCTTGTCGCCGAGCGCCTTGACCGCGCCGAGCGCCATCTCGTCGTTCTCGGCGAAGACGCCGTTCAGGCCCTTGTGGGACTGGAGCAGGTTCGTCATGACGTCCAGGCCCTTGGTGCGGTCGAAGTCCGCGGGCTGCCTGGCGACGACCTTGATGCCGGGGTAGGCCTTGATGCCCTCCGCGAAGCCCTGTCCGCGCTCACGGCTCGCCGAGGTGCCCGGCGTGCCCTGGAGGACGACGACCTCGCCCTTGCCGCCCAGCTTCTCGGCGAGGGACTTCGCCGCCAGCCTGCCGCCCGCGATGTTGTCGGAGGCGACGAGGGTGGCCGTCTCGGCCTTGTTGACGCCCCGGTCGGCCGCGATCACCGGGATGCCGGACTTGTTGGCGCCGCGCACGGCGGGGCCCGCCGCGTCGGAGTCCACCGGGTTGACGATGATCGACTGCACGCCCTCGCCGGTGAAGTTCTGGAGCTGATTGGACTGCTGGGACGCGTCGTTCTGCGCGTCGGTGACGGTCAGGTCGACGCCCGCCTTCTCGGCCTCGGCCTGCGCGCCCTCCTTCATCTGCACGAAGAAGGGGTTGTTGAGGGTGGACAGCGACATGCCGACCTTCGTCGAGGTGCCGGACGAACCCGAGTTGAAGAAGGAGACCGCGCCGAGCACGGCCGCCACGACCACGGCTGCCACCGCGTACTTGACCGCCTGCGGCCCCTTGAGCCCGGCGCCCGGGGCGCCCGAGGAGGCGCCGGGGACCGCACCGGCCTTGCGGCGCAGCGTGTCGAGGAGGACCGCGAGCGCGATGACGACGCCGATCACGACCTGCTGCCAGAACGCCGACACGGACAGCAGGTTCAGGCCGTTGCGGAGCACCGCGAGGATCAGCGCGCCGACGAGCGTGCCGGACGCCTTGCCGACCCCGCCCGCGAGACTGGCGCCGCCGATCACGACGGCGGCGATGGCGTCGAGCTCGTAGCCC
>NZ_JASKYR010001200.1:0-1495 GCF_041028215.1 Streptomyces flavofungini | reverse complement strand
GCCCGGTACCGCGCGGCTACTCACCGAAGTGACAATTTCCGCGCTTTTCCGGTCTGACGCCTCATCACATCGTGCTCGGTTGCAGGGGGCTTCGGGACGTATCAGGATGCGGACTCTTCGGCTCCGTCGATCCGTCCCGGCCGCCGGGGCCGTTCGCACCGTCGTCCTTGCGCCCCCGGACGACCAGTACGATTCCGGCCACCGCGAGCACCGCGCCGAGCGCCCCGGCCACCACCGGCAGCGTCTCGCCGACCAGCTTCAGACGGTCGCTGTCGTCCTTGGCGAGCTTCACCTGCGCCTTCTGCGTCGCCGTGTCGAACGCGATGCGGTCGCTGTCGAGCAGCACCGTGGCGTCCTTGTCCGAGCCCGGCGCCCGCAAGGTCTTCCGCGGCCCGATGGCGGCGTAGATGATCCGGCCGGTGCGCCGGTCCGCGACGAGCTCGATGCCGTGGTTGGCGTAGTACTCGTCGGCGATCACCTGGCTCCGCCGCGGCTGCCCGACCAGCCGCCCCGGCACCTGGCGCGTACCGGTCTTCGTGGCCTTCACCGTGCCCGTGAACCGGTACCCCTCATAGCCCTGGATCTTCTTCGTGCCCCGGTAGGTGAGCGGAACCGTCGCCCCCAGCGTGTTGTCCCACCAGCGGTAGGACCGCTTCTCCACGTCGAAGGGGAACTTCAGGTACGCCTCGCCCTCGAAGTACGGCTCCTCGCCGCAGCAGTGCACCGGGAAGTTCGTCCTCCGGTCGGTGACCCAGCGCTCCTGCGTCCACTGGAGCGCGTCGTGCGGGTCGGCCGCGGGCAGCGAGGAATCGGGGTCGACGGAGGTCACCACGTCCCAGACGGCGCGCCCGTGCTTCTCGCTGTCCTCGACGTCGCCGCGCACCTGCCGGGTGATGGTGAGGTTCTGGCCGCGGACCGTCTTGACCTTGCCGGTGTCGAAGTAGCTTCCCGTGCCCTTGAAGACGGTGGTCGTGTCGATGTCGGTCGGCGTGCGTTTCGCGCGTGGCTCCACGTACCAGGCGAGCATCGGTGCCAGGACCAGAAGAAACGCGCCAAGGCCGAGAAGGATCAGTGAGAGCGGTGAGGTGGTGCGGCGCATGGGGCACTCCTGGGCTGAGGGCGGGAGAAGTGTTACCGAGCCGTACGTATGGGCCGGGAACCGTAGGCGCACCCTTGACGAGGTGTCAATGCGTACCAAAGACTGAGTACTCGCCGGGCGGGGCCGGCAAGGGACTGTGTGACCGGGACTTCACGGTTGTAGCCGTACGACCGTGGCCGTCCCGGGTGTCCAGGGTGGGGACGACCTCCGACAGAGAGGCTGGCCCTCGCCATGCACCGACTGCTCGCCGCTTCGCTCACCGTCGCCGCGGGGGCGCTGCTCGCCGTGGGCGCGGCCCTGGGCATCGTCGCGCTCCTCGACGCCACCCCGGACCAGCCCAATACACCGCTCGTGCACTACGAAACGCCCGAGCGGGGTCAGTGAGCGCCCCATGGC
>NZ_JASKYR010000120.1:0-15481 GCF_041028215.1 Streptomyces flavofungini | reverse complement strand
TGGCCGAACTGCTGCGGTACGAGGAACAGGGCGKACGGGTGCACTGCGCGGCCGTCGACTGCGCCGACGAGACGGAGCTGAGGGCCTGGCACGCCGAACACCTGCGCCTGCGACGGCCGCCGGTCGGGGGCCTCGTGCACTGTGCCGGGGTCGTCGAGGACGAGCTGATGCAGCGGATGAGCAGGGACACCTTCCGGCGCGTCCTGCGGCCCAAACTGAACAGCGGCTGGCTGCTGCACCGCCTCTTCGCCCGAAGCCCGCTGGAGTTCTTCGTCCTTTTCGGCTCGGTCGGCTCGGTCATCGCCTCCGCGGGACAGGCCAACTACGCCGCCGCCAACGCCTTCCTCGACGCGCTCGCCCAGCACCGCAGGGCGCTCGGACTGCCCGCCCTGAGCATCGGTTGGGGCCCGTGGTCGGTGGGCATGGTGGAGGAGCTCGGCCTGCGGGAGATGTACGCGCGGCGCGGCATCGAGCTCATCACCCCCGAGGCGGGCACCCGCGTCCTCGGCCGCCTCATCGGCCAGCGCCCGGCCCACGTCGTCGCGATCACCGCCGACTGGGCCGCCGCACGGGCCGCGTCGACGGGAGGCGGGCTGCCCCCGATGTTCGCCGAACTCGGCGTGACAGCGAGCGGCCTGCCCGACGAGGACGAGGCAGCCGGAGCCGACGCCGTACTCGCCGCCCTGCGCCGGGCCCCGGCAGCGGAGCGGCTGACCGCCCTCACCGGCCATCTGCACGCCATCGCGGCGCTCGTGCTCCGGCTCGGCCCCGCGGAGTTCGGCGACGACGACAACCTCAGCAGCCTGGGCATCGACTCGCTCATGGCCGTCGAGGTCAAGAACCGCGTCGAGGCGACCCTGCGCGCGGAGATCTCGGTCCTCGACCTGCTCCAGGGGATGAGCGTCGCCGACCTGGCCGCGCGGCTGCTGCCGCTCCTGGATCTGGCGGACCCGGCCGGGACCACCGAGGCCGAACCCGAAGCCCCAGGTCCGGAGCAGCGTCCCGACGACCTCGCCGCACTCCTCGCGCAGGTGCCACCCGAGGAACTGGAACGCCTCCTCGACGAACTGGAGCAGGACCCCACCGACCACGCGACGGGAGCGATGAACCATGACCCAGCCGCTTAGCCGACTGCGCCGCGCCGTGATGGGCGTCCCCGACGCGGAGGCCATCGGCTTCAGCCGGGGCGACACCCCGACGTGGCGGCACCTGGAGACCGTCGTGCGGACCGCCGTCGGCGGCTACCACAGCGTCCTGGACAGCAGCCGCATGGAGGACCTCGTCCCCCGCCTCGACCGCACCCCGCTGGAACTGCGCGGCTACGCCTACGAGGGCGCCGCCATGGGACTGACGGGCCTGGACTGCTTCCTGCCGGGCGCCTCCCGCCTCCAGGCCTACCTGGCGGGCCCCGGCAGCCCGCACGTGTACATGGTCCACATCGGCGCGGGCGAGGCACTCGCCCGGCTGCGCCGCAGGCCCGAACCCTTCATGCGGCGCCTGAGTGATCCCGCGCTGCGCTGGCTGGTGATGGACGGCTACGGCTTCCACGAGGGCTTCTTCAAGGAGCGCAGGTTCGTGGACCGGCAGCAGGTCCCCGCGCACCTCTCGCCGTTCGCCCGGCGGGTCTTCGACCAGGGCGTCGGGCGGAGCATCTGGTTCACCCGGGGAGCCGACCCCGGCGACATCGCCCGGACCGTCGCCGACTTCCCCAGCCACCGCCACGCCGACCTCTGGGTGGGCGTCGGAGTGGCCTGCGGCTACGTCGGGGGAGTCGACCGGGCGGCCGTGGAGGCCCTGCGCGGGGCGGCCGGACGGCATGTGACGCGGATGGCGGTCGGCGCGGCGTTCGTGGCCAAGGGCCGCATCCGGGCGGGCAACCCCATCCCCGACACTGACCTGGCCTGCGAGGTGCTGTGCGGCCTCTCCGGCGAAGCCGCCGCGCACCACGTCGACCGGGCCTTCAAGGACCTGCCCGACACCCCGTCCGCACCCGCCTACGACGTCCTCCAGCGGCGCCTCCACACCGCCCTCGCCGCCGTCCCCACCCCCACGGGAGAGGCGTCATGACCGTACTGGGCGCCCTGCTGCGCCCGCTCTTCGAGGTCGCGCCCACCGATCTGCCCCCGGCCGCAACGGACGGCACGGCCGCCGCCGAGCGGCTCAGCGAAGTCGTCTACACCGTCACCGAGTGCTGCCGGACGACGCTGCTGAACCGGCGTGAGACCGCCCTGCTCGCGAAGCTGGACGCCTACCCCGACGAACTGCTCGGCTTCGCCTACGAAGGCGCCGGGGTCGGGCTCGCCGCCCTCGACCATCTGCTGCCGTGGCGCGGGCGCACCCGCCGCTTCGTGGCCGGACCCGCGAGCGCCTACGTCTTCGCGGTCTACCTCGGCGCGGGTATGGGACTCGCCCGCCTTCGCCGCGACCCCGAACCGTTCCGGCGACGGCTGTGCGACCCCGTCTTCAACTGGGTGGTCCTGGACGGCTACGGCTTCCACGAGGGCTTCTTCGCCCACCGCCGCCACGTCCAGGAGCGCGCCACGCCCCGGCACCTCAGCGGCTACGCCCTGAACGCCTTCGACCACGGTCTCGGCCGCAGCATCTGGTTCGCCACCGGAGCCGAGGTCAAACGCGTCGTCGCCACCATCGACGCCTTCCCCGCCGCCCGCCGGGGCGACCTCTGGGCGGGCGTCGGGCTCGCCTGCGGCTACACCGGCGGCGTCGACGAGCCCACGGTCCGCGCGCTGCGCGCCCGCGCCGATGAGCACCGTGCACGGCTCGCCGAGGGCGTGATCGTCGCCGCGCGGGCCCGGCGGCAAGTGGGCAACGGGGCCGAGCACAACGAGGTCGCCTGCCGGGTGATCTGCGGCATCGACAGCGCGGAGGCGGCCGATGTCGCCGCGCGGGCCCTGGCCGACCTGCCCGTCGACGAGGTCGAACCGGCCTACGAGATCTGGCGCAGGCGGATCCGCCGCCAGTTCGCCTGACCAGAGATGGGGGAAAAGTGTCCAACTCGGAAATCGCCATCCGCTTCTTCCTGCAACTGACCGCGATCCTCGCGGCCTGCCGCCTGGTGGGACTGCTCGTCCGCCGCATGGGACAGCCCCTGGTCGTGGGGGAGATGATCGCCGGTGTCCTGCTGGGGCCCTCCCTGTTCGGCCTCCTCCTCCCGGACGCCCAGGAGAAGCTGTTCCCCGCCGGACCCTCGATGACCATGATCTACGTGGTCGCCCAGGTCGGCCTCGTCCTGTACATGTTCCTGGTCGGGCTGGAGTTCGACACCAGCCTGATACGCCACCGCCTCCCCAGCGCCGTCTCGATCTCGATGGCCGGGGTCTTCACCCCCCTCGCCCTCGGCGCGCTGACGGCGGCCCTGCTCATCCAGCAGGACGGCACGTTCTTCACCGAGGGCGTCAAGTCCTGGCAGGCCATGCTGTTCATGGGCTCCGCCATCGCCATCACCGCCTTCCCGATGCTCGCCCGCATCATCTTCGAGCGCCGTCTGACCGGCACCTCGCTCGGCACGCTCGCCCTCGCGGCGGGTGCCACGGACGACGCGATCTCCTGGTGCCTGCTCGCCGTCGTCCTCGCGGTGTTCAAGAACGACATGCAGATCGCCTTCCTGGCCATCGGCGGCGGCATCGTCTACGCCGTCTTCGTGCTGACCGTGGGCAAGCGGCTGCTGACCCGCCTCGGGACCAGGGCCGAGCGGGAGGGGAACGTCAGCTCGCCCGTCATGACGCTCGTCCTGATGATCCTGATGCTGGCGGCCTGGTTCACCGACTACGTCGGCATCTACGCGGTGTTCGGCGCCTTCATCCTCGGCGCCGCCATGCCGCGCGGTCTCTTCGCCGACCGCGTCCGCGCCGCCTTCGAGCCCCTCACCACCCATCTGCTGCTGCCGCTGTTCTTCGTCTTCTCCGGCCTGAACACCGAGATCGGACTCGTCAACAGCTTCGCCCTGTGGGGCGTCGCCCTGCTCATCCTCGCGGTCTCCGTGCTCGGCAAGGGGGTCGCCTGCTGGTTCGCCGCACGGCTGCACAAGGAACCGCAGCGCGAGGCCCTCGCCCTGGGCAGCCTGATGAACGCGCGCGGCCTGATGGAGCTGATCCTGCTCAACATCGGGCTCCAGGAGGGCCTGATCACACCGACCCTCTTCACCATCCTGGTCTTCATGGCGATCGCCACCACGCTCATGGCGACCCCGCTGTTCGAGCTGGTCTACGGCCGCCACCGCACCAGGACCGCACCCGTGCTCGTGGCCGTCGAGGTACCCGCGGCCGTCGCCGACCCGAAGGGAAGCCGCACATGAACGTGCCGCTCGGAACCCTGCTCAAACCGGTCTTCCCGCTCTCCGCCGACGCCTTCCCCGAGATGGCCGCCGAGCGGTTCGGCGCCCAGGAGGACATGGACAAGACCTGGCGGCTGTTCGAACCGGTGGCCCGGACCCTCGTCGACAGCTTCTACCTCACCCTCGACCACCCGCGCCACCAGGACCTAATCCCCCGGCTGAACGCCTTGCCGCCGGAGCTGCGGGGCATCGGCTACGAAGGCGCCGGGATGGGCCTGATGCTGCTCGACAGCCTCTTTCCGTACAGGAACCGGCTGGCCGCCTTCGTCCACGGGCCCGGCGCGCCCTACCGGTGCCTGGTCCACATCGGCGCCGGACTCGTCCTGCCCCGCGTCCCCCTCGGCACCGAGCGCTTCCTCGCCCGCCAGGACCCCTTCCTGCGCTGGCTGGTGATGGACGGCTACGGCTTCTACGAGGGGTTCTTCTCCTGGCGGGACACCGTCGAACGGCACCGGACGCCGCGTGGCATCCGGGGTTACGCGGCACGCTCCTTCGACCAGGGGATCGGCCGCAGCCTGTGGTTCTCCACGGGCGCCAACGTGGAGCGGATCATCGGCACCATCCGCGCCTTCCCCGCCCCGCGCCAGGGCGATCTGTGGAGCGGCATCGGCCTGGCCTGCGCCTACGCGGCCGGAGTGATGGACCGCGCGACCGTCGCCACGCTCCTCGACGCGGCGGGACACCACCGCGCCGACATCGCGGCGGGCTGCGCGGTCGCCTCCATCTTCCGCGAGCAGTCGGGACAGCCAGCCCCCCACACCGACCTGGCGTGCGAGGTCATCTGGGGACAGACAGCCACCTCGGTCGCCGCCCTCGCCCACGCGGCGGGCCGCGCCCTCGGCGCGACCGGCCACGCCGGACACACCGACCCCGCCGGGCAGACCGACGACACACCCGCCTACGAACGCTGGCGACAGCGGATCAAGACCGCCTGGACCCGCACGACCGCCGCCGCACCCGCCCCGAGGGAGGTCGGCGCATGACCGCGACCGGAGCCGTACGCAGGCGCCTGTTCGGCATCCCCTCCGCCCGGGCCGTCTTCTCCCGGCCGGGGTTCGCCCCGGAGGCATGGGAGAGGTTCGCGCCCGTCGCGTGCTCGCTCATGGAGGGCTACCACGCGGCGCTTGAGGACCCGCGCCCGCACATCCTCACCCCGCGCCTCGACGCGGTGGAGCCGGAGGTCCGGGGGTTCGCCTACGAGGGCGCGGGCATGGGCATCGCGGCCCTGGACGCCCTCACCCCGCGGCAGCGGCGCCTCGACGCCTTCGTCGCGGGACCCGCCGCCGCCCACATCTACCCCGTCTACGTCGGCGTCGGCCTCGCCTACGCCCGGCTGCACCGCACGCCGGAGAGCCAACTCGCGCGCCTCGACCCGCTCCTGGGCTGGGTGACCGCCGACGGGTACGGGTTCCACGAGGCGTTCTTCCGGCGCCGCAGGTACGTGGAGGAGCACGCCGTACCCACCCGGCTCACGCCGTACGGCCGCCGCTTCTTCGACCAGGGAATCGGCCGGGCGCTGTGGTTCTCGGGCGGCGCGGTGGTCGAACGTGTCGCCGGCCTCGTCGCGGGGTTCCGGCCCGAACGGCACGCCGACCTGTGGAGCGGCGTCGGCCTGGCGGCGGCCTACGGCGGCGGCGCCGACGAGGCCGCGCTGCGCACGGTGCTCACCCACGCCGCCGCGTACCGCCCGCAGTTGGCCAGGGGCGCCGCCGTCGCCGCGTGGGGACGCCGCACCGCGGGCAACCCCGCCGCGCACACCGACCTCGCCTGCCGGGTCTTCTGCGGACGCGACGCCGAGAAGGCGGCCACCGCGGTCGCGGAGGCGGCCGCCGAACTGCCGGTGATCAGCGTCGAACCGCGCTACGAGATCTGGCGACGGCGCACCGAGGACCTGCTCACCGGCTGAGGCCCGAGGGGGCGTCCGCACGGCCGCCCACCCGACGCCGCACACCCACCTCCAGGAAAGGGAATCGGCCGTGTACGACGCCATCGTCATCGGTGCCCGTGTGTCCGGTGCACCCACCGCCATGCTGCTCGCCAGGAAGGGCTACCGGGTGCTCCTGCTGGACCGGGCCACCTTCCCCAGTGACACCGTCTCCACCCACATGATCACCGTCGAGGGCAGTGCCCGGCTCAGGCGCTGGGGGCTGCTCGGCCAGGTCGAGGCCTCCGGCTGCCCCGCCGTGACCAACATCGTCCTCGATCTCTGCTTCGACCGGTACGGCCACTTCACCCTGGAGGGCTTCCCCTACCCCGACGACGACGGGTTCGCCGCCCTCTACGCCCCCAAGCGCACCGTCCTCGACAAGCTCCTCGTGGATGCCGCGGCCTCGGCCGGTGCGGAGGTCCGGGAGGGCTTCTCGGTGCGCGAGGTGCTCACCGAGGGCGACCGCGTGGTGGGGATCCGCGGCCGGGGCGCCAGCGGCATCACCGTCACCGAGCGGGCCCGCATGGTCATCGGCGCGGACGGCCTGCGGTCCCTCGTGGCACAGACCGTCGCGGCCCCCGAGTACCACGTCGTCCCGCCCAAGGCCTTCGGCTACTACACGTACTGGAACGACGTGCGCCTGAAGGGCCTTGAGTTCTCCACCCGACCGGGCAGCACCGTCATCGCCTTCCCCACGCACGACGAGCAGGCCGCCGTCTTCGTCGAGCGGCCCGAGCGCGACTTCGCCGACTTCAAGGCCGATGTGCACAGCGGCTATCTGAAGACGGTGGACGACATAGCGCCGGACCTGCGGGCACGGCTCGACGGCGGCAGCCTGGCGCACCGCTTCATGGGCGCGGGCAACCGCCCCAACTTCTTCCGCAAGCCCTACGGGCCCGGCTGGGCCCTGGTCGGTGACGCCGGGGTCCACAAGGACCCCATCACCGCCCAGGGCATCACCGACGCCTTCAGGGACGCCGAACTCCTCGCCCAGGCACTCGACGCCGGGTTCTCCGGACGGATGCCCCTCGAATCGGCCCTGCGCACCTACGAGCACCGGCGCGAGGAGGCACTCAAGCCGCTCTACGACTTCATCGTCGACCACGCCGCCATGGAGCCCTTCGACCCCGCCTTCCAGGACGTGCTCGCCGCGATGCGGGGCAACCAGGACGCCATCAACCGGTTCTTCGGCGTCATCCAGAACACCGTTCCCTGGGGCGAGTTCTTCTCGCCGCGCAATCTCTCCGCCCTCATGGGCCTCGGCGACCCCGACCTGCCCGCCGAGCCGGAACCCGCCGTCACCGGCTGAACCGGCGGCCTCCGGACGGCGCCCCCCGCCGGGCGCCGTCCGCCCTTCGCACCCACCGTGGAGATCCCATGGCCTACGTGATCACCGAAGCCTGCGCCACGAGCAAGGACACCGCCTGCTGGGAGGCGTGCCCCGTCGACGCCATCCACCCCGGTCCCGGCGACGAGTCCTTCGGCCGCCACCTCCAGCTCTACATCGACCCCACCGAGTGCATCGACTGCGGCGCCTGCGAACCGGTGTGCCCCGTCGAGGCGATCTACCCCGAGGAGGACCTCCCGCGCGAGTCCCGCCAGGCGGCCGCCGCCAACCGGGACTTCTTCGCACCGCGCCCGGCCTGACACCGCTCCCCGGCACTCAGCTGTAGTAGTCGATCTTCTCGTCCAGGACCCCGATGGCCCGCCGCAGCGCCGTCACCCGCTCCTGAAGGGCCGCACGGCGCTCGCGCAGAGCAGGTGACCAGGCCGATCCAGAAGACGTCGTCCTCGGTGTACTCCCTGCGCCCGCCGCCGGAGCGCCGGATCGGGCCGATCAGCCCTTTGCGCTCGTAGTACCGCAGCGTGTCGATGGAGACCCCGGTGCGTTCGGCTGCCGCCGCCGGGGTCAGGGTTGGGGGTGGTCAAGAGGGGCTCCATTCGGGACCGTCGCTACCGTGCCTCGGCGAAGCGCGCCAGGTGCTCGTCGGTGAGGCGGACCCGGCGCGCGGCCAGTGCTTCCTCGATCTGCTCCACCCGGCTCACGCCGACGATGGGGTCGATGCCCTGCCGCGTCAGCCAGGCGAGGACGACCTGGTTCGGCGTGGCCGCCAGCTCACCGGCAATGCCGTCGAGGACCGCGAGCACCCGCGTGGTGCCGGGGTGATCATAGATCGGCGGCAGGGGCTTGTCCGCGCGGACGTAGGAGCCCCACATCAGTGAGCTGTACGACCACACGTCGAGCCCCTCAGAGCGTGCGAGGTCCATGTCCTCGGCGGTGAGCAGGCGGTGGCCGCCCTCCGCGAGGGTGGTGAGCGGGCGCGGCTGGACGAGCGAGTGGCGCAGTTGCAGGGACGTCCACGGCTCCATGCCCCGGTCGCGGGCGAGCGAGCGGGCACGCTCCACGCGCCAGGCGGCGTGGTTGGCCGCCCCGACGCGCCGGGCCACGCCCTTGGCCACCAGCTCGCCGAAGGCGCCGACGGTCTCCTCCAGCGGCACGGAACGGTCCTCCGCGTGCGCCCACAGCAGATCGACGTGGTCGACGCCGAGGCGTTCCAGGCTCTCCGCCACACCGGCGTGGACGGCGGGCGCCGAGAGGCCCTCGGCGCTCTCCGGCGCGTGCGGAACGCGTGGGTTGTGGCGGACCTTCGTCGCGATCCGCACCCTTTCGCGGGCGCCGGGACGGGCCCGCAGCCAGGCGCCTATGACGCGCTCACTGGCGCCGCCTACACCGCTGGGGTCGGTCCAGAAGGTGTAGCAGTTGGCGGTGTCGAGCCAGCCGCCGCCGCCCGCGACGAAGGCGTCGAGGATCGCGAAGGACTGTTCGGGGTCGACGCGTGTGCCGAAGTCCATGGTGCCCAGGACGACCTGGGGGTCGGTGTTCTCCATGCCCGTCATCCTCGGATCTGGAGCGCGCTCCAGGTCAAGCGGTCAAGCGAGCAAGCGGTCAAGCGAGCATGCGGTCAAGCAGTGCTGGATCACCGTTCGCCGGAGAGCTCCGCGAGCGCGTCGCGGCCCGCCGCAAGGACGGCGTCGGGCGCGAGACGGGCGAGCACCGGCAGGGCGTGCCACCAGCCGCCGGAGGTGAGCGCCTGTGCCAACAGGGCCCTGGCCCGGGGCAGATCGGGCCCGGACGGCGGCGGCAGGAGCAAGCCCGCCAGGCGGCCGGACACGCGGAGGACGTCGTACTGGTCCTCGTACAGCGGTACGGCGACCACGTCCCCCGGCACACAGGCGGCGTGGGCGGCGAGGTGCGCCAGGACCTCCGCGCGCTCGCTCTCACCGCGCGCCTGCCGGGCCAGCGCGAGAGCCGCGTCGTGGTCCCCGACACCCGCGCGGACGAGCGCGAGCGTCCCGGCCAGTGCGGCGGGCAGCCGCTTGTCCCGGTGCTCGTCGGCGAGCGGGTCGATGTAGGCGCGAAGGGCGTGCTCACGGTCGGCGGCGGCCTCGACCAGACCGGCCAGCACGGTGTCGACCCAACTGGGCTCGCTCTGCCCGAACCGCGCCCACCGCTGCCGCCGCTGATCGAGCTGGAGCGGGTACGGCCCGGGGGAGCGGGCGTCGAGCAGCTCCCGCACGGCGGAGGCGCGCCGCTCGTCGTGGTGGCCGACGGCGACGAGCAGTTCGGCGATGAGCCCATGGCCCGAGGCCTGGCCGGTCAGCTCGTGCAGGACGAGGTCGGCCATGCGGCCCGCCCATTCCGGCGCGTGCGGCCACAGCAGTGCGACCGCGTGGACGCGGGTCCGCAGGTGGTCGTCGGAGAAGGGCGACAGCACACCGGTCGCGTGGGCGTCGAGCACCTCGGCCACCCGGTCCGCGGCACCGGCACCGGCCAGCGCCTGCACGGCGGCGGTCAGCGCGCCGGGCACCCTGCCGAGGTCGTCGGCCGTGGGCAGTCCGGCAAGGGCGCGCTCGGCGAGCCGCAGGGCGCGCTCCTGGTCCGACGGGCATACGGCCAGGGACACGGCCGCCAGACCACGGGCGCGCACGGCCGGATCGGTGAGCGCCTCGGCCAGCCGCTCGGCGTCGTCGGGGTGGCCCGCCGACGCCAGCGCGCCCGCCAGCTCGGCGAACTGGTCCTGCTGGTGCGCGGAGAGCGTCCGTCTGGCGCCGGGGAAGCCACTGACGGCCAGACGCAGCAGCCGCAGCGACCGCCCGGGGTCGTCCGCCGCGTGGTGCACGGCCAGCGCGCACAGCGCCTCGGCGGTGACGTGCCGCGGCACCCCCGCCGCCGTGCCGAGCCAGGCCTCGGCGTCCGTGCTCCGCCCGGACGCGGCGAGCAGTCCGGCGACCTCCGCCGCGCTGCCGCCCTGATAGAGGTCCACGGTGTCGCTGCTCCACGTGGGCGCGAGCGCGGTCCAGGCCGCCGCGGCGTCGCCCTCGCGCGCCCACCCCTGGGCGAGCACCCTGGACATCTCGCCCCAGTCGTACATCTGCTGGATCCAGCCTGCGGCGTGTACATCGGGCGTCCGGGCGGACGCGAACTCCTCCGCCTCCGCCATCCGGCGGTCGGCCACGAGTGCGTAGACGACGCCGGGCGCACCTCGGACCACCCCGTGCGCATCGGGGTCGAGCCACGCGGCACGGGCCGCCCGGGCCAGGGATCGTGCCGCCTCGGGGCGCGTCGCGCGCAGGGCCTCGGCGGCGATCGGCGGCAGTCGCAGGTCCTCGGGGTGCCGCGCCACGAGAGCGAGCAGAGCGTCGTGGACCCGGTCCCGCTCGTCCGGGCGGTGACAGTCCGCCCAGGCCCGCGCGAGGTCCGCCAGCAGCTCGGCACGGTGATGCGCGTAGGCGTTCCCGCCCACGGCGTCCTCGGCCGCCCGCAGCAGTCCGGACATCGCCTCGGCGTCCCGTACTCCACCGGCCGCGAGGACCACGGCCCGGGCGAACCCCGCCGCGTCCTCGGACGTCCGTGGCCGGGGCAGCTCATCCAGGAGCCGGACCGCCTCCGCCCGCCGTCCCGTTCCCGCGAGGGCGGCCGCCTGGATGCCTTTCGCGTTCCACCACGACGTCACCACCTCGTGCGGGTGGGGCCCGCCCGCTTCTCCCTCGACCAGGTCGAGGGCGTCCTCCGCCAGGCCCGGGGCCCGCCGGTCACCCGCCTCCGCGAGGACCCGGGCCAGCTTCGCCGTGGCGATCGCCCGGTTCAGCGGATGAAAGACGCTGCGGGCGAGGCCCACGGCGAGCCGGACCCTGCCGATCCTGCCGTAGGCCGCCGGTACGTCCAGGTGCAGTTCCTCGTTGCGGCGGGCCACCAGGTCGCCCGCGACCGCCAGCGCGGTCAGCGCTTCCAGCTCCTCCGTACCGGTCTCGCGCCCGAGCCCGAGCACCGTTTCGTGCACCGCCGCCATCTCCGCGAGGCACGCCGCGTCGCTCTCCGTCTCCGCGCGCAGCCGGGCGTGCCGCCGGGGGTCGGTCACCAGGGTCACGGCCAGCCGGGCGTCCCGGGCGTTCCGCAGGGTGGCGGACATCCTGCCGTAGGGCAGCAGGAGGTACGCCGGAGTGCCGTCGGGCCAGCCGTCCCGGGCGTATCCGGCGGCCCAGGCACGCAGCCGCTCCAGGTACGGGCCGAGATCCGGCCCGAACTCCTCCCGCGCGACCGCGAGGAGAGTCTCGTGGGAAAAGACGTACCCGGGCCCCCGCCCGGCCGAGATGCTCTCCTCGCCGGAGGAACCGGGCGAGCCGCCGCCGCTCGGCCGCAGGATGCGCCCGAAGCCGCTGTCCAGCAGTCGGCGCAGTTCGAACTCGGGCTCACCCGTGAGCGCGCGCAGGTCCCCGGCCTTCAGCGGGCCGCGCGCGGCGGTGAACAGGCCGACCAGATCGCGCTGCGTACGGGGGCCCGACAGCGCCTGGCGCAGCTCGTACCTGGCCTCGTGCTCGGTGTGCCGCGCCGCGGCGTTGGCCGTGAGCGGCAGTACGGGACAGCCGCGCAACGGGTGGCCGCCCGCGACGTCCACCGGGATTCCCGGACCGGGGCGGCTGGTGACCAGCACGCGGACCTGGGGCGGCAGGCCTTCCGGCAGCAGCGACGCGATGCTCCGTGCGGGGCCCGCGGTGCTTCCGGTCGCGGTGTCCGCGGGGAGCAGGGACTGGTCCTCGTCGAGTCCGTCCACGATCAGTAAGAGGGTGCCGCCCTCTCCGTGGACCCGCTCCGCCGCCTGATGGAGCAGCAGGGTGCGCTCGCCGTTGCGGGCGGGCGACGCGTCGCGGCTCACCGGCTCGCGTCCGGCGATCATCGCGAGCTGGTCGACGACGGCCTCGGCATAGGCGCCGCTGTCGCCCTGACCGGCATGGCGCGCGGTGACGAAGAACCACACCGGGACCACCCCGCGCGGCGGATGCAGGGCGAACCAGGCCATGAGCGCCGTCTTCCCCGCCCATGGCGCGCCCTGGACCCACAGATAGGGCTCGCTGCCGCCGCAGAACGCGACGAGTGAGTCGATCTCTTGGCGGCGGTCCCGCAGCTCCCGTGGTGCCAAGTCGGTCAGTTGTGCCCGGTAGGACTCCTGGAGGAGGTCGCGCGGGGAGGCGGGCAGCACGTCCGGCAGCGCGTCGGGACGCAGGGCGCGGCCCAGCACCGCTTCCAGGGTGCCGAGTTCGTCCGGTGCGAGGGTCTCGGCCCAGCGGTCCACCCGGCCCGCCGCGATGCGTCCGGGTCCGTCGGCCAGGTGGTGCCGGGTGACCACGCCGATCAGGAGCCCGCCGCTGAAGACGGCGGCTCCGGACATCCCCTCCCAGGCGTCCCACGCGGTGCCGGGGTCGTTCGCGGGCGGTGCGTCGACGCTGAGGTCGAGCGTTCCCTCACGCCGGTTGGACAGGGCGGCGCATCCGGCGTGGACGTGCTCGGCGTCCCGGAAGCTCGAACCGCCGCTCTCCGTGCGGAGCTTGAAGCGGGGAAACCCCACGGCGGTGCAGCGCACCGCGGCGTCGTGCTCACCGAGACGGCCGTACGAGGCGGTGTCGCCGGGGTCGGCTCGTCGGTCCGCGCCGATGCCCGCGAGGTCGAGCACGGCGATGTCGATTCCGGGGTGCCGCCACCGTACGTCCGCCGCGACGACCCGCTCGCCCGGCCGGTCGGCCTGGAAGCGCACGCGCAGGTCCGACGCCCCCTCGACGACATGGGCGGCGGTGAGCACCCGGCCGGGCGCGACCAGGTACCCCGAGCCACGCCGTCCGCGCCCACCACCGGGCGGGGCGGCCAGGATCTCGGCCACCCGCTCCACCCTCAGCACGGGGTCACCTCACCGCTCGCCCTCGACTTCCTCACCGCCGATGAGCAGGGACCGTGTCCCGTTCTCGCCGGGCGCCCGCACCTTCGGCACGAGGGTGACGGCGATCCGCTGGGTCTGGGCGTGTGCGTACTTCCCGTTCGCCCCGGCGTCGACCACCCACAGCCGCACCTTGGCGTCCGCCCCGCCCTCACGGCTCACGGCGACGGTCGCCTCCAGCTCGACGGGCCCGAGCTCGAACCGCACCGCGTCGTCGGCGCCATCGGCCAGCGCCACGGAGAGCTGGTTCCGCAACTCGCGGATCATGTCCGACAGTTCGATCACGCGCCGTCCCCCTCGTATCCCCCTTGCAGCGGACCCAGATCCTACAAGGGGGCGCTCCGGCCGCCGTCCGACGACCACCGTCGCCGAGGGGCGCCACCCACCGCGTACAAGGCTGAGACCAGGTGTTTAGACTGCGGAACGTACCAACGTCGCGTCGAACGCGGCGCGACCGACCAATTTGTATGGGGGAATTCCACGTGCGTATCCGTACGGGGGCGGCGTCCGCTGCCCTGGCCACTGTGCTCGCATTCGGTGTGGCCGTTCCGGCTCAGGCCGCAGGCTCCGACGCGTCGCAGGACCGCGCCGTCGCCGCCGAGAAGTCGACCCGCTCCTCCGGTATCGGGGCGTTCCGGACCATGGGTGACAACGTTCACTTCTCGCACCAGGTGCGGGGCAACATCAACGCCCACGGCTGGTGGAAGAGCCTGAGCGGCCCGGCCAGGGGTGTCAAGGCCAAGGTCACGGTGTGGCTCCAGGTCAAGCGCGGGGGCGCATGGAAGACCATCGCCGAGGACCACAAGAACGTCTACCAGGGCGGCGGCAGCGGCAAGCGCGCGGCTGCCGCGCACAAGTGCACCCCGTACGTGGGCCTGCTTGAGTTCCGCAGCGTCATCGACGTCGACCTGATCGGTTACCCGGACGACAGCCACAAGAAGATCACCGCGACGCAGAAGCTCGGCTGCGGTCTCTGATCAACGGCTGAGGCGGTGCCGGAGGATACGCTTCCGGCACCGCCCGCTTCTCTCTCCGGGAGTGCCCGCCTGTGTTTCCCCCCACCGTCGTCGTCGGCCTGCACGGAACCCTTGAGCTGCACGCGTGGTTCGACCGGGTGGTGACACGCGAGGCGGATGCCGGGACCGGTCCCGATGCCGGTGCCGATGCCGGGGGCTCCGTCGCGGAGGAGGTCCTCTTTCTCGCGGTCGACCGGGCCGGTTCCTACGGCTGGCGGACCGTGGGCGGTCTGCTGCACGAGGACGGCGAGGTCACGGCGTCCCACGCACCCACGGCCTGGGCCCACCAGGAGGTGGGCGGCGACTGGACGCAGGACGGCGGGGTGCGTGAACTGGCGTGGCTCGGCGCCGGAGTGGACACCGACCCTCCGCGTCCGGGGCTCCCCGTACGGCCGATCGCCCTGGTGCTGTCCGAGACGCTGGCCCGCGCGGGCACGGTGACGTTCACCGGCCTGCACGCCCTGCTGCCGCTTGAGGACACCGAGCGCGACACGGCCTTCCACCAGATCGAGCTGGCCCCGTGGTTCGGTCTCGCCGACCCGGACCTCCGGTTCGAGGTGGTGGTGACCGTCTCCTGCCGCCCCGGCGAGGACGGGGCGGGCGAGCACGACGCGGAAACCCTGAGCGAAGCCGTGCGGGAGAAGGCGCAGGGGGCGCTCGACGTGACCGCGCAGAGGCCCCCGGACGGGCTTCCGGGGCTCGGCCTCGACCTCGGCCGATCGGTGTACACCGACGGGATGCGCGAGGCGGTCCGGTTCGGCTGCACCACGCGCGAGTGGTCGCCGGACATCGCGGTGTGGCTGGTGGAGATGACGGCTGAGGCCCTGCGCGAGGCGGGTCGGCCGACGCCGGTGGTCGTTACGGCCTCGCTGGCGGCACCGCCGCCCGCGAAGCCATGATCCGAGTCGCCCGTCCCTCC
>NZ_JASKYR010000012.1:0-35631 GCF_041028215.1 Streptomyces flavofungini | reverse complement strand
GGATGAGGGTGCGTGTCATCCGGGGTGAGAGGACGGCGTCACCGCGGTGGGCGGAGCGGATGGCCTGCTGGATGAGTTCGGCGGGGGCGTCCTTGAGGATGAAGCCGTCAGCACCGGCGTCGAGGGCCTGGTGGAGGTAGGTGTCCAGGCCGAACGTGGTGACGATGACGATGCGAGGGGTGTGCGGTCGGGCGTGTAGTTCGCGGGTGACGGCGATGCCGTCGCTGCCGGGCATCTGGATGTCGAGGAGGACGACGTCGGGCTGGGCGCGGTCGGTCTGGGCGAGGGCTTCGGGACCGGAGGCGGCTTCGGCGATCACGGTGAGGTCGTCGGCGGCGTTGACAATGAGGGACAGCCCGCCGCGTACCAGGGGTTCGTCGTCGGCGATCAGGACACGGATGGCGTTCATGCGTTGCTCCGGGGCAGGGTGGCGGTCAGGGTGTATCCGCCGTCGTGCTGCGGAGCGGCGGTCAGGGTGCCGGCGAGGGCGGTGACGCGTTCGCGCAGCCCGGCAAGTCCGGTCCCGCTTCCCGTGGTGGGCGACGGCCGGCCGGAGTCGGGTGGGCCGTTGGTGACGGTGATGGTGAGTCGGCCGGGCGTGGTGCGCAAGGTGATGTGGACGCGCGCGCCGGGTGCGTGGCGGGCGGCGTTGGTCAAGCCCTCCTGGACGGTGCGGTAGGCGGTGACGGCCAGCGGCCGGGGCAGCTCGGCAGTCAGCTCGCTGGTGTCGAGGGCTGCGTTGACGCCGCCGGCACGGGCGGCTTCGACGAGCGCGACCAGCTGCTCCACCGAAGGTGGTGGGCCGTCGGCGCGGTCGGGGTCCTGACGCAGGACGTGGAGCATGGCACGGAGGTCCTCCATGGCCTGTCGACCAGCGTTCTCGATGGCCGCCAGGGCGGTGACGGCGGCCTCGGGGTCCTTGTGGGCAATCAGGCGGGTGCCGGTGGCCTGGAGCACCATCAGGGTGACGGCGTGGGCGACCGTGTCATGGAGGTCCCGGGCGACGGCATGGCGCTCGGCGGTGACGGCCGCACGGATCTGGGCGGCCCGCTCCTGCTCGGCAGCGCGCCGCTCCTGTTCGGCATCGCGCCGCGCCTGCTGGGCCCGGGCGAGGTCGAAGCGGGCCCCTGCGGAGCGTCCGAGCAGCCAGACGGCCCACAGGGTGAGGCTGACGAATACGGCATCCCAGAGGGGATCGCCGTTGACACCGATCGGGCCGGCCCACTCCTGCGCCAGGCACAGCCCGAACAGCGCCAGGGAGGCCCGGCGGTCAGGTGCGTAACGGCCTGCGGTGAACGCGGCTGCCAGCACGGCGAGGAACGGCATCGCCAGGTTCGTCGACGGCGTCAGCCACGTCGTCTGCACCATGGCCGACCCCACCGCCACGGTCACCGAGACCACCGGGTGACGGCGGCCGGCCACCAGGGGAACGGCCATCCCCGCCGCGCACACCGCGTTGAGCCACACGGGTCCGACCAGGTCGGCCGAGGAAGCGGCCTCCCGGGTGGCCACCGCGGCGAACACCACCGCCGCGAGACCACCCCACCAGGCGGCGGGTGGCGAAAGGCGAGATGGCGGTCGGTGCTCAGTCACCGGCCCAGTCTAGGAACCGGCCGGATGCCTCACCGGCGTGCCGGGTACGACTAAGGTCGCATCTCTGCCACCCCCGCCGCCGCGTACGTCCGACGATGGTGGCACACGTGAACCCGACGTGCGTCAGACGCCTGGCGGGCCTGGGATTCCTAGCGTTGAAGCGTTCCCACGACAACGCTTCCCAGGAGAACCACGTGCACTCGTATCAGAACGCCGGGCCTCCCGAGGTGCTTCAGAACCCGCAGCTTCTTGCGATGCTTCAGAACCCAGGGCTTCCTGCGGTACTTCAGAACCGAGGGCTTCCTGCGTACCGCGGCGGCCGCCGGGGCCGGTGTTGATGGCGCTGGTGACGGCCCTGACGGTACTGAACCCCGTCCGCGGCGACGGGCTCAGCCTCGACATGTGCCCGTCCTTCCGCACCGCCTCCGTTCTGGCGTGCCCTGCGTGGCGACTGCCGCGGCGATCGCCCTCTACGGCCTGACGGAGCTCCGCCGCCAGGACGGCCCCGGCCTCTTCGCCCGGTGGCCGGCTGCCGCTGGCCGATAACCCGACATCCCAACATCCCGACATCCCGACACCCCGACACCCGTCTCGTGAACCACCGGCAGGCGAGCAACCCCCGCCCATCTGAGAAGGAGCATTTCGTGATACCACCATCCCCCGGCGGGACCCCCAGTCTCGCGACGACAGCAGGGAGTACGCGGCTGGCGGGCCTGGACGTCCTTCGCGGCTTCGCGCTGCTGGGCATCGTCGTGGTCAACTCCACCTACTTCGCGTCCGCCTTCCACGGCAGCGGCGTCGCGGACCCCGCCGTCGCCACGGCCGCCGACCGGGCCGTCAGCGCGCTCACCACTCTGCTGTTCGAGACCAAGTTCTACCTGTTTTTCTCGTTCCTGTTCGGTTACTCCTTCGCGCTGCAACGCCTGTCCGCCGAACGCCGCGGCGCCCGTTTGGCCCCCGCGTTCCTGCGCCGACTCGCCGCCCTCTTCGTCATCGGCGCGGCCCACGCGGTGCTGCTGTTCACCGGCGACATCCTGACCACCTACGCTCTCCTCGGCCTCGTCCTGCTCGCCGCCGGAAACCTCCGGGCACGTACCGCGGCCACCGCCGCCTGCATCCTGCTGGCCCTCACCGCCGCCGCGTATGCGGGACTCGGCGCCCTCCAGGCCGCCTACGGGCCCCCGAGCACCTTGGACGCCCGGGCCGCCACCGCCCAGGCACGCCATGCGGCCGATCTCCTCGCCGACGGTCCCGCGCAGGTCATCGCCGCCCACCTGCAAGAGCTACCCGACACCGCAGCCTTGCTACTGCTCTTCCAGGCCCCCAGCGCCCTGGTGATGTTCCTGTTCGGCCTGGCCGCCGCACGACACGGCCTGCTCACCCGCCCCGTCAGCGCCGGCACGCTGCGCCGCATCCAGCTGATCGGCTTCCCCGTAGGACTCGCGGGCGCCGCCCTCTACGCCCAGGCCACCACCCACTGGAGCGGCACCCCCGGCGAGACCTACGCCCTGGCCATCGATGTGCTCACCGCGCCCGCCCTGACCGCGGCCTACGCCGCCACCCTCCTGCGCCTGCACCGCGGCCGCCACGGACACCGCATCACCAGCGTCCTGGCACCGGCCGGCCGCATGGCCCTCAGCAACTACCTCACCCAGTCCGCCGTTCTCGCCGTGGTCTTCACAGGGTACGGTTTCGCGGCGATCGGCCGCCTCGCCCCCGCCGCCGTCCTCACCCTCACCCTGGCCCTGTACGCCCTTCAGCTGTGGGCCTCCGCCCACTGGATGCGCACCCACGCATACGGCCCCCTGGAATGGGGGCTGCGCGCCGTCACACACCTGGCCCTCCCCCGCTGGCGCACCGCACCACGGGCCCGAGGCACTGGGCCTCACCGACGTGGAGCGTAAACACCTGCAGGCCGTGGCCAGCTCCGACCCACTCCGCGGCAGTTGGGGTCGTCCACAACAGCCGGAACCGGGACTCCTGCGCGTGAGGACGGCGTTGCAGCACTTGCCGACACTCCTGCGTACTGGCTATCAACGCACTGCTCACCGAAGTCCTGGGGGTGACGTTCAAACCGGAACCTCCCTTGTACGGTGGCTCTTGCTGGACGGAGCCGCCCACCACCGGGCGCTCGCCGCCCCCATCGATGACTTGCGTGTCCGAGAACCTGACGTCGACCGGTGGCGGGACGACCAGGGCGTCACCGAGCGCACGTCCGTCAGTAAGCGCATCGCGCATCCGGTAGGCGGCCCGCTCGAATTCGGCGTCGAAACGGTGGCACTGCCCCAGTGCCCCGACCAACAGCTGGTGGAGCGCTTGGTCAGCCCCCGCCCTGCGGTGCCGGAATCGGGTCAGCCACAGCCCGAGGAAGACGAGGAGATCCTTGCTCTTGGCGAACCTGCCTGTGGCTCCCAGGTACTCGAATACGAGGCCGGTGGGGTCCATCTTGTTGACCGGGTCGCCCTCTGCGTAGAGGCAGGGGTTCTGCTCCTGGCCCGAGGCGTGTGGACTGTTGAAGCGGCGGCCCATGTCGGGGGCGTGGTAGCGGGCCGAGTAGTGGTCCAGGCCCGCCGGGTCCTGGTGGCCGCCCGCGAATCGGTAGAGCTGCAGGACCTTCTCGTCGGCCGTCGCGCGGGCGACAACCGTGAACCCGGGAATATTCTCAACTTTATGCCCCGGGACGGGAAGCTCACCGAAAGACATCTGCGCCGTACACGGATGTTTCGCTGGACGAGCGCGCCCAGCCTCGCAACGTGACGGATATCGAACGGTGCAGTAAGCAGAAGAGCCATCCGGGAGACCTGCACGGTTCCTTCTCGCCAGAGCCGCACCCAGGATTTGCCCCGCTTCACCGCTCATGCGGTGAAGTCATCCACCGGCATGCGGCGACCACGCTCCAGGCGGAGCCCCAGCGACATCGACGAGCTCCAGCGGAGGATTACGAGGCCGGAGCAGCACAACGTTGAGCTGACCTCGGTGTTGGAGGAGGCCCATTCCGATCTCGATGCCGCGAGGCAAGCCAAACGCGACCTCACCAGAGCTCTCAACCAGCGCGGCTGACACGCCCTGCCAGCACCGCCTCCTCCGTACGCCCCGCCCGCCGAATGAGGCCGGCAGCGCCGACAGCCAGCGCCCCGAACAGGAGAGGAAGAGCGGCGACCCGTTCCATGCCTCCCATGCCCAGACCGAGGTAGTGGTGGGAGAGGAACAACCCGAAGGCCGTGAGCGCGGTGACCCCCAGCAGGCTGGTGCCCCACCGCAGGGTGGTCGGTACGTGTTCTGCCAGGCCGAACCCCGCCACGACGAGACCGATGTTGCCCGCTGCCATGATGAACAGGGCGCCCAGGACATGCAGGTTCTCGTTGACGTCCGCCGGAGCCAGCCCGGCCAGCATGAATCCCACACCGGCACCGGCGAGCAGCAGACGGGCCACGACAGCAGCCCGTCCCCTGCGCCACAGGACATCACCCGTCAGGGCAACGCCGACAACGAACAGCACTCCCAGGGCGACGAACGAGACATTCATCAGACCGTGCTCGGGGGAACAGATATACCGCGGCTCAGGGTCTGGCTGCAGAGCGCAGTGAGCGTTGCCCAAGTCGCTGATGTTGTTCCGCGCCCAGCTGTACGGTCTGGCCCAAGCCGACTCGGCAATCCAGTGGATGACGAAGAACTGCACCACGCCCATGACCCATGCCGAGTACCCGATCCGGACTCTCACCTGTCCACCTTTCGTCACGCGGATAACGTGCGGACAGCCGATCATGCGGCGCCGGACTCAGGCACTCCGACAAGCCCCCTGGAACAGGGTGGGGCAGTCCCTACCGCGGCCGGGAGCAGGGGTCCGCGTAACGAGTGTCATGACAAGGTCCACCACCAGGCCCAGACCGGTCCGCGCGAACGACTCCCTCTCGTCGGTACGCGTCCGCGGTCCGCTCCCGGCGTCCGCGGGATGGCGGGCGAGCTCGCGCCACAGCACTCATCGGCGACCCCGGCGCGCGGGACATCGGACCGGCCGACTTCCCGCACCGCCCGGGCCCGGTGCTACTTGAGCATGCGGGCCGCCTCCACCCGCTGGAGGTGGATCACGACGTCGTGGGACTTCGCGAGCCGGATCTGCGGGGCGTCCGCGATCCCGGGGTAGGTGGCACCGATGTTCTTGACGGTGTGCGGCGCGGCGAGCCAAGCGCGGGCCTGTGCGGGGGCATTGCGCAGGTCCACCAGGTAGTCGCGGTACCGGACCCGGTCGAGGGTGTGTTCGGTGGTGCCGGGCGCGGACGGGTTTACGGTGAAGCGGTGGACGCCCCGGTCCCGGCCGAAGGCGTTGAACGAGCCCCGGTCGAAGGTGAGGCCGACACTCAGGTAGCCGCCGCCCAGCTTCTCGCGGAGGAAGTCGCCCTGGACCTTCGGGTAGTGGTCGGGGGCGTAGGTCTTGAGCGCGACGTGGGCGTTGTGGGCGGCGAGTACGATCTTGTCGCCGGTCCGCTGCTGCCACCAGGCGACGTTCTCCGCCATGATCCTGTCGCGGTAGAGCATGGCGTCGGTGGTGCCTTGTGGGTCGTCAAAGTCGAAGGCGTACAGCGTGGTCATCTGGTGGATCGCGGTGGCGTGCTGGAGGGCCCAGGCGTACGCGTCGGCTTCGGCGCCCGTGCCGGGCCGCTGCCTGAGCAGCTGTACCGCCCGGCCGGTCCGCTGGGCGAGCTTCTTGCGTTCGGCCAACGGCTTGGCGAGGTAGTCGTTGACATATGTCTCGGCGTCGGTGGTGGGCCGCAGGCCCCGGTACAGCTCGGTGAGCTGCCGTGTGAGTTCGGGGCGGGCTTTGGCCGCGTAGGCGCTCACCTTGTCGTACAGCTCGGGACCGGCGAACCCGCCGTCGTCGCCGACGAAGCGGACCGGGTCCTTGGGGTGCTTGACGTTGTACGCGCGCATCCACTGGAGCAGGTCGCGGTACTCGGTGTTGTTCCACCACCGGTAGGTGCCCTGGAACTCCTCGTCCATGATCTGCTTCAGGTCGCCCTGGCCGCGCAAGAGGTAATCGTTGAGCCGCAGTCCGGTGCTCCATGGGGCTTCGAGGGCGAAGGCCCGGAAACCCTTCTCCTGGACCAGGTACCGGAACACCCGGTGCTTGACGGTGAAGAACTCGTGCGAGCTGTGAGTGGCCTCGCCCAGACCCACCACCCGGGCGTCGCCGACCATCCGGCCGAACGGACGGAGGTCGGCCAGGTTCCCGCGGGGCTCGGTGGTGCGCAGCGGGTGGGCCACCCGGTCCAGGGCCGCCTCCGGGGAGCGGAACGCGGCCGCCGTGGCCTCCTCAAGGCCTACGGGCGTGGCGGCGGAGGCCGATGCGGCGGGCGGGACGGACGGGATGGCTGCGGAGGCGGTCGGGATGGCTGCGGAGGTGGCCGGGGCGATGGCCAGGGTGGCACCGAGCGGGACGAGCAGCGCGGCGAGCAGGGCCTTGTGCGTGTTGTTCATGGGCCCAACTCTCGCCGCGCGGGCGTGCCCCACACCATCCACTGCGCCCCCCGATCGGTCTGGGGGTTAGGTACACCTGTCGATGGCGGGCCTGGGCCCTGGGCTGCCCTGTCCACGCCACTACGAGTTGCGGTCGAGTGATCTCCCAAATCCGGTCGGCATGGCCTGCGTTGGCTGGCTGCGGGGCAGGGGCAGGGGCAGACCGATTGTGTCCGGAGCCAACGGCATTCGCATGAGGCGCGGGTGAGGAGTACGGCGAGGGTGCCGACGGCTTCGGGCTTGGTCGGGCTCGGTCGGGCTCGATGGTGGCGAGCCGGGTTGCGAACGGCATGTGACCGACGCCGACACGCGGGACTCCAACGCGTGTCCGCACAAGGGGCCGACCGTGAAACTGGGGCCGACCACAGCCGGGTGGCCGCGACAGGCTCATGTGTCGCCTCACCCGAGGCGATGCCGCAGCAGGTCATTGCTGTCGCAGTGACGCGGCGGCGGTGATGAGTGCGGTGACGTGGTCACGGTGGTCATGCTCCCGGCGGGCGATGACGATCCGGCTGGGGCCTGCGTCGGTGACGGGAACGCACACGATGTCCGCCGGGGCGGGCGTGATGAGCGAGCGGGGTACGACGGCGACCACGCGGCCGATCCTGACCAGCGCGACGAGTGCGGCGGCCTCGGCGATTTCGGGGCCGTTCCCGGCGTCGGGAACGCCTGGCCACCGGGGGGAGACCTCGTCGCTCAGATCGTCCAGGTTGATGCTGTCACGGGTGGCGAGCCGGTGCGCTCGCGGGAGGACAGCCACGCGGTCCTCGACGTGGAGGGTTTCGGCGGCGAGCCCGGTGAGATCGTCGAAGGGGGCGTACAGCAGGGCCGCGTCGGCGCGTCCGTCGTGGAGGTGGTCGGTCCGGTCGGTGGCGCCGCTGAAGAGGATGTCGACCTGCCGGGCAGAGGGGTGTTGGGCGTAGGCGGCGAGGATTCCGGAGAGCAGGTTCGCGTCCCCTCCGGGTTTGATCACGAACTTGAGTGGTTCGTCGTGGGCGGCGCGTCGCGCGTTCTGCACGGCGACGGGCATGGCGTTCAGCGCATGCCGACCGTGTTCCAGCAGAGCGGTGCCTGCGGGTGTCAGTACGACGCTGCGGCTGGTGCGGTCGAACAGCTGCACACGGAGCCGTGACTCGACGCGCCGGATGGTCTTCGACAGCGCGGGCCGCGCGATGGCGGGCCTGGCGGCAGCGCGGCCGAAGTGCAGCTCCTCGGCGACCGCGACGAAGTACCGCAGCTCCCTGGCTTCCAGCAGATTCAGGCCCACAGGTTATCGAAGAACGCGCATAAGAGTCTTGGACGCGCGGCAGGGAATCGGCTGGTCAAATGGGTTGCATGATCAAGCACACCCTGCTCGTCCAGTTCACCGAAACGATTCCTGACGCCGACCTCGACCAGTATCTGGCGGATGTGGAGAAGGCGACGAGGGGAGACCTGTTCGCCTCGGCGAGGATCGAAGAGGTGTTCCAGGCCTGGCGCGCCCGCTAGCCCTACAGGGCCGCGTGGGCGAACCACGAGACGCAGGCATGAGCGACGTCACCGGCAAGGTCGGCCTGGTCATTACGGCGCCTCGTCGAGCAGCACGCCCTCCTGCTCTTGGCCAACGACGCTATCCCCCACCAGCGCGTGACCGGTGACCCCGACGGCCAAGCTCACGCCGTCGAGGTCGCCGTCCAGCACTGCCTGAAAGGGTACGGACTTTGCACACTCCGCGCTCAAGGCCGACGAGCGCAAGGGCCCCCTGGTCGGGGCCGGAGCAGGCTCGGGCTCGAGTCGGGTGGGAGGGCGGCGGCCGTTGCCGCATAGTCCTCCAGGACCTGCAACAGATGAGGCAGCGGGACCAGTTCGCGTTCGCGCCGCACAAAGGGACCTATGGCCTCCCATGTGCGGACGACTCTGTTGTTGAGCGTCCTCAGGTAGCGGTCGTCCTTTCGATGCACACCAATTCCGGCGGGCGCTGCTCCACCCCTCGGCCATGTCCAACATCGTCTCCGGCAACCGGCCACAAGTCCGCCACGGCGACACGATGATGCACCTGCGAGACCTATGGCGGGGGCGGTTCACAGACCCAGCGCTGGACAGACTCGTTGCCGACATCGACCGCCAGGCGGAGGAAAGCAGCGGCTACACCGACGCCGACCACGCGCTCCTCGCCATCACCATCCCTCCCAAGGGCATCAGCGCGAGCGAGCTGGACGACGACCAACGACACCTGCTGAGGCGACTGCTCACCCGTTACACCGGCCGGGCCCCGCAGAGTCTCGCCGCGGCACACGACGCCCACTACGCAAGCAACTCCGTGCTCGACGAGGTCCACGTCGGCTGGGCGGGCAGCACCGGTGAAGGCGAACCGCACTACTACCGAGTTCAGGGCCCCAGCATCCTGCTCGAATACAACAACACCCAGCGAAGCGGCAACCATGCCCACTCGGTGTGGCGCGACCCACGCTCGGACTTCGGCCTGACCGAACTAGCGGCGTACCACGAGCGCGCACTGCGCCGCTGACGTCCGGAAGAACGCAGGCCAGCCCAGCAACATTTGCGTACCGGCGGCCGGAAGGCGGGTAGGTGAGGGCGTGCCCGCAGCAGTGCGCGCAGAGCCGGCCGGAGGCCCGCCAGGCACAGCAGAAGTGCCCGTCCCACACGGACACCTGAGGCCGATCGGTCGCGTGGAGGACGGAGTGGAGACGGCCATCAAGGCCTGTCTGGTGTGGGTCGCCGCGGCCCTTCTCCGGGCCGCCCATGACGCGGCAGCCCCGCGCAGTGTGCTGGCCCTGACGAACCACGCGACGGCGGTACTCGATGCGGTGCCCCCGCCGGCGGCACACGCGCCCCGCCTGGTGCCCTCGCGTAAACCAGAAGGTCGTCAGCGCGGCTCACGCGGACGAGCGTCCGACCGGTCCGTTGCGCCTCTGGAATGAGTATGTGCTGCTGCGCGAGCGGGCCTCCGATCGAGTTCGCCGCCCCGCCCAGCCGGACCAGTCTTACGGCCCGGTCCGCTACCCGCTGCTCCTGGTGGCGTTGCTGCTCGGCTTCCTGCCGACACCGGTCTTCGGCGAGCTCTTGCTGGACGACCGCGTCGGCGTCCGGCTCGGTAGAGGCCGTCGGTCGCGGCGTGCAGGGGCATGGCGGCCCTCGTCGTCCGCCGCGGCTTCACCGCGGGGGTCCAGGTGCGCAGGCAGTCCAGCCTCTTCGAGCGCCGCCACCGCCTCGTTGAGCGTCATGCCCCGCACTCGGCGCCGCACCGAGGATCGTCCGGCCTTCGCATGGTCGATCGTCGTGCGGAGAGGTCTCCCGACGCTGCTGGCGAAGCGCGCCGGGACGCATCCTCGCGCAGCTTGGTGCCGGTGCGTTGCGAGGTGTCCACCAGCACCTTGCTACTGCCGCCTGCCGGGTCTCGGCAGCCAGAGCCCGGGACCCTGTAGCTGAGCGCAGTCCACCGCCGTCCCCGTACCCGGTGTGCCCCGAGGCTCAGCCGCAGGACCGATGCCGCCACCGCCTGCCGGTTTCCGGATCACCTGGTCGACCGGGGTTTCTCGGCCGCACACCCCGCGCCGAACGGGTCGTGGACCTGTACGAGGCTCGCATCCTGGACGTGGTCGGCCGCTACGTGATGCACGAGCGGCCGCTCGACGCGACGAGCCCGTGCGTGTTCCTGGCCGGAAGGAAGGGCACCCGCCGCCTGGAGATGCTTGGCCACGACGCGGTGGTGCGGCTGTTCGCGCGGCGGCTGGACAAGCTCGGCCCGCGCACGCGGCCGCTACCTCCGCTGTTCGCAGTTCTCCGCCACGAGCGCGTAGCCACCGCGCCTGCGGGCCCGGCTCGGGCGATCACTGCTGAGCGGTTCGTTTCGCCAGCCCGAACAAGAGCTTGACCGATACTTGCCGGATGGATGGATCAAAGGCTTCTTGGGTCAACACCACACACGACTGGGCCGGCAACGTGGACGCGGACCATCTTGGGCAGATCCGCGAGAATTGCGCAGAGTTCGCTCCGGGCGGGCCCGAACACCTTGTTCTTGAAATCGTTGCTTACGCCGCTGACGAGGCAGCGAGCCGGGGCGGCGGACAGTGTGAGGTCACACTGCACGCTGACGGCTCGGTGTCCGTCAAGGATGACGGCCGGGGCACCGACACTCGGGCCGACGAGCATGGCCGGGTGGTGAAGAAGCCGGTCATGGCCACGAAGGATCTTCGGTTCTTCGACCTTCCGGAGGCGGAACGGCTTCCGGACGGACATCCGCGTCGCGGCATGTCCGTCGTCGCGGCTCTCAGCGAGTGGCTGCTTCACACCAACCGCCGTCTCAACGGATCCTGGAGGCAGCGCTATGAGCACGGCGTCCCGGTGACCGATCTGCAGCCTGTCGAACCCGACGGGACCACCGGGACCTGCGTACGCTTCCTGCCGGACGAAGCCCTGCGTTCGCGGTGGTCGCTGACCGCGGGCGATCTGATCCGGTGGGCCGAACACTGGCCCGCCCTGACTGTCCGCCTCGACGATCAGCGCGACGGCGAGGACCGGTCAGGTCGGTGACCACGGGTGCCACGGCCGGGCCGCAGCCGACAGAGCGGCCCGGCCGACTTCCGACCTGCGGTCCGGGAGCTGCCCCCTACCCCCAAACCGTCAGTCATGGACGGGTGCTCGGCGGGACCCGGCCCGATAACGGACAGGACTCACGTTCTCGCGACTCGGGGCCCAGGGCGGGGCGGCTCGTCTGGCCCGTGGCAGGACGCTTCCTGACCGGCCAGGACGAGCCCAGGCAGGCCACCTCCCCCGGAACAGGAGGGCGCCACCCGTCCCGGCAACGCGCTCGGTGCGATCGTGGCCACCCTGAAGGTTGGCGGCTCCGCCGCGAGCAAGAAAGTGGCTGCGGCGACGGCTGCAACGGCCTTCGCGTGCACGCCGCGACCTCGATGGACACCAAGACCGCGTGTTCCACGGCACAGAAGGTGTCCATGGCCTACGGCAAGGTGGTCCAGGCCGTGGAGAGCCCGCCCTTGACCGTCAACATGGCGGTACGAACTGGAAATGCCGCGAGCAGCAGTGCGTGAACACCGGCACAACGGCGGAGAAGGTCAAACTGCTGTCCTAACCGCAGCACCTCGCGGCAGGCCCGGCCGCGCACGATGCGGCCAGGCGGCCCCGGAGGGACCGTGCTGCGCTGGTCGCGCACCGTGACCCCGATGTGTCCCTGGCCGGGAAAGGCGTGGAAGGCCGCTCCGGGGGTGTCGATCTGCTCCTCGCTGGGCTCGAAGCCCTCCGGCATCCCGGCCTGGAGGGCTTCGCGCGTGCCCTGGCGGTACAGCGGGCCATAGCGCGGATCGGCGACCGCGTGCAGCAGGTAGCTGCGGGCCCGCCGGTACGCGCGGTGCTCGGTCCAGTCGGCGAACTGGCTCAGCCGGACCTCCGGGGCCCGGGCGCCCTCCCGGGCCTGGCGGACACGCGAGAGCATCTGGCGGACGTCGGCGCGTGCCTTGCGCCGCGCCTCGTGCGGCGCCTCGTGCTGCGCCCGAGATACGTGGCGGTGGTCATCGCCGGATCGGACGTCATCAATCGACGCCGCTCATCTCCCGTACGGCCCAGCGCAGCAGCACCGTCGGACGAGTGACGGAGAAGTGAGGGTTGCCTGGGCTGACCAGCAGCGCACAGCGCGGCCGCCGGGCCGCAGGCCGGCCACAGGCCGCACTGCACGGCTCCACCCGGACCGGTCCATACTCCACCGCCAGTGCGTCCGGCTACTGGCGGAGTCATCTGGGTGTGATGGCGATGCCTTCGGGGTGGTGGCCGGTGCGCAGGGTGGCTCGTACCTTCGCCGGGGCCGGGTTGATGACCGAGACCGTGTCGGAGCCTTCGTTGGTGACCCAGACGCGGCTTCCGCCCGGGCTGACCGCCACGCCCTGCGGCGTCTTGCCCACGGGGACCCGATGCAGGACGCCGCCGGTCTTGGTGTCGATGACCAGGAGCGTGTCGGCGCCGGAGTCAGCGGCGTACAGCCGCTGTCCGCCCGGACTGACGCCCAGGCCCAGGGGGGCCTTGCCGACCGGCCAGGTGGCCGTCACCTTGCGGGTGGCGGGGTCGATGACCGAGACGGTGCCGGAACCGGTGTTCGCGACATACATCCGGTCCCCGCGCTCGGTGGCAGTGATACCGCTGGGGAAGTCGCCCACCGGGATCTGTGCCACCGGCGCCAGAGTCTTGGACAGGACGGTGACCGTATTGGTGCCGCTGTTGGTGACGTAGGCGGTGCCGTCGGGCAAGGTGGCCACGCTGTGCGGCAGTTCACCGGCCGCCGGAGTCGCGACGACCTTGCGGCTTGCGGTGTCGATCACCGATACGTTGTCGCTGCCCCAGTTCGCCGCGTAGACCCGCTTGCCGTCGCGGCTGGGCACGGCCGAGAAGGGGTAGGAGCCGACCGGCACCGTCGCCACCACCTTGTGACCGGTGGTCTCGATGAAGGAAACGGTGTTGGACCGGCCGTTGGCCACATACACCTGCGCCCCTTCGGGGTCGGCGCCCACACCGGTCGGACCGGCGCCCACGCCGGTGGTGGTGACCGGCCGTTCCAGGCGCACGTCGTAGGAGGAAGCGGTGCCCGAGCCGCTGTTGGCCACATAGGCGACGATCCGCATCGGATAACCCTTCGCGGACGTGTCTCGCGGTGGCCAGGGGGTGGGCGGCGGCTCGGCCGACGCCGCGGCCGAGGTATAGGCCATACCGGCCAGCAGGCAGCCCAGAGCCACCCGCAGTACAGAGCGGTAGCGCACACAAGTGCGTTTCTTGGCGGTCATGCCCAGCCAAACGCGTCGACCCCGGGTCCCGCACGGCCACCTGGCGATTTCGTTCTTTCGCATGGCGGCATCTGAGCCAAGTCGCCCATTGAACGTACCGGGGGGTTATGTCGGAGCCGCAGCAGCCTGGTTCGGCGGCGCGCCCTGGGCAGTAGCCCACCGGCCCGCGGCTGTGCCGCTTCCTCCGGGGGCAGTGGCGAAGTAGGCGAGGTAGGCGCGGTAGCCGTCGTATACCCCGATACCCTCCAGGCGGTCCGTGGGCCAGTCACGGACGTACGACCCCCCCCCCCCCCCCCCCCCCCCCCCCCCCCCCCCCGCCGGGGGGGGGGGTTCAAGGGCGGCGCCCCGCATGCTCCGGGCCGCTGAGGTGATGCGTGCAGCGGTCGAGTCGGCGTCGTGGCCGTGGGTGTGGGCGGAGGCACACCCGGCGTAGAAGGCGATGGGGATGGTCCGGTGGCCGGTGAGCAGGCAGGGTGACCGTATGCCGAGGCGGCGCAGTCCGGCGGCGGTGCGGGCGTAAGCGCGGCCGTGGTGGAGCGGTGCACGGTGTGTTCCAGCACCACGTACCGCACGGTCAGATGACCCGCGAGGGCGTCCGCCACCAGCGTGACGGCTGGAGCCCGCCACCGTCGCCGGGGTGCGGTGACAAGGTGGGTGAGGGCGTCGGCGACCGGGATCGCGAGGAGTGCGTAGGCGGGCGGGCAGCAGGAGTCGCGGCGCCGCATAGCCGTTCACGAAGACGTACGGGAACGCCGACGACGCCGCGCAGGTCAGGGCCAGCAGGGTGCCCGCCGCCCGGCCCGCTCGCTTTGCGGCCACGAGGCCCGCTGCCGCGAGGAACGGAAGCGCGAACCACCACGCGGTGACGGCCGCGCTGGGCAGGGCTCGGCGTCGCCAGCCGTCAGGCCGCCGAGCGCCGCTACCTTCGTGGGCGCCCCGGCCCGGCCAGGACCACCGGCACATTCATCGAACGGGAACTCCGCCGCTGCTTCCGCTACTCGTGTCCGAAAGCAGCGAACCACGGCCGTCAGGCCATCAGGCCGTCCTGATGATCCCACCGTGGACGAGGATGTCGCTTCCAGCGATGGCACCCGCCCGCGGAGAGGCGAGGAACACGAGCGTCGCCGGGCCCCTCAGGGGATCAGGCCGGCGCTGGTCAACCAGATGTGTTCGCAGGTCGCCGACGCCTCCTGGAGCTTCTCTCGGGACTCCTGAGAGGCGTGGTAGAAGGTCCGCTCGATCATCCAGCACAGCACGCGTGCCATCGCCGGGGCCTGGTCCGGTGCGGCGCCCGACTGGACGCCGGCGCGCTCCAGGACAGCGGTGATGGCCGCGATGAACAGGTCAGCCGTGTGCTCCCACAGCTCTCCGATCTCCGGCACGGTCAACGACAAGTCGATCGCCGTGCGCATGACCAGGCCGTGCTCATTCCACAGCTCGACCGTACGCCGCAAGGCCGCCGCGATGGCCTGGCGTGGCTCCTCGGTCCGCGCGGTGGCTTCGGACCGTTCCCACAGGTGCTCGACGGTCCGGGCGACGAGTGCCGTGACCACTTCCTGCTTGGAGCCGAAATAGAAGTACAGGGCACCACGTGTGATGCCCGCGCCCGCGGCGATGTCTCCGACGGTCATCGCGTCGTAGCCCTTCTGCACCAGCAGGGCCTCGCAGGTGTCGAGGATGGCCCGCTCCCGGACATCCCCCTTGCGCTCGGCTTTGCGGCGGCTCCGCGCGCGCTGGTCGCCGGGCATCAGAGCTGAGCACCCTCGGCGAAGTCGGTCGTACGCGAGAGCGTCTCCCACGTACGGATGTCCTCGTCCACGGCCGAGCGCGCGGCGGTGACCAGCCGCAGCGCGTCCGAGCCCAGGACGAGGTGGGCCGGGGGCTCCTCGACCGACGTGATGTGCACGACCGCTTCCCCGGCCTTGGCAGGATTGCCCAGCTGGTTACCGCTGGCCTTCTGCCGCGCCTCCCGGATGGGCGTGAACAGCTCGTCGTAGTCATCGATGGACTGTGCGGCTCGTGTCATGGACCGCCCGGCCCAGTCGGTGCGGAAGGAGCCGGGCTCAATCGCCGTCACATGGATGCCGAACTGCGCGACCTCCTTGCCCAGCGCCTCCAGGATGCCTTCCAGGGCGAACTTGCTGCCGCAGTAGGCGGACATGCCGGGCACAGCCATCAGTCCGCCCATGGAGGTGACGGCCATGAGGTGTCCTCGGCGGCGTCGGCGCATGTGGGGCAGCGCCGCCTGCAGGGTGGCCGCCGCCCCGAACACGTTGACCTCGAACTGCCGCCGCACCTCGGCCAGCGGGGTTTCCTCGAAGGTCCCCTCCAGGCCGTAGCCCGCATTGGCGATGACCACGTCCAGCGGGCCGACGCTGCTCTCGACCTCGGCAACCACGCCGGTTACGGCGTCATCGTCGGTCACATCCAGGATTCGGCCGTGAGCGTGCCCGGGCCTGAGCTCTTCGAAGGACCGCAGGTCCCTCTCGGAACGGACGGTGCCGACGACGGTGTGCCCGGCGGCCAGAGCAGCCTGGGCAAAAGCGCGCCCCAGACCAGTGCTGACGCCGGTGATGAGCCAGTTGCGCTTGTTCACGGTTCTTCTTCCAGAGAGGTCACGTGAGAGCCGGATCGCCCTCCTCAACAAAAGACTACACAGTGTCGATTTTTATAGTTACCGTGTCGATTCTGCTAGCGCTACCCGTAGGCAAGGTCGCCCCCTTCCTCCTCGCACCGAACCGGACGAAGCCGCGCGGGCCGCGCCCGAGCAGGGGGTGACCGTGCGGCACGGCCATGGCTCACCCTTGCGCGCCACCGCTCCCCGGCCGTGCACCGCAGACTCCTCTCCCGCTGCCCACCGCTCAACGGCGGCCCCGACGTTCCAGCAGTCCCGATGCAGCGCAAGGCCCACCGCGAGCACGAGAACCGCGTCAACTCTGCTTCGACTGCCACGAGTTCGCAGAGAAGCAGGAAAAGACGGTGGGCAAGGGATGGCTGGTGGATCGCTCGGGGCGAGTAGGCGCGTAGGCGCGATCCGCGATCACCGCGTCCGGCCTCGTCCGGCCTCGTCAGCGGTCGTCCCGGGCCGGAGCGGGGAGCACGGATCGCGGCCATGACGCTCGTGGACGCGGGCGTGTCACCGGCTTGCCCCGCCGCACGACGAGCGCCAGCGGGCGGGCTCGGGCGTCACTGACAAGATGCACCTTGGTGCTGAGCCCTCCCCGCGAGGGGCCGATGCCGATGGTGTGGTCGACGGGTTCGCCAGGGCGGTCGGCACCCTGTGCGGGCGCCAGCGGCGTGCTGGTGGGTCCGGCACACCGTGGAGTCCACCGACGCGGCCCAACCGATGTGGCGGCGATCCGTACTTGCGCAGGTTCTGGCGGAACGCCGATGCCGCGCGGCGGACGCGGACGGCGCTGTCACCGGCCGAGCAGCGCTTCGAGGAGCGCTTCGAGGAGCGCTTCGAGCAGCGCCCCACTGCGCACCGCTGCCTCAGCGACGCGGTGGGCGACCAGATGACGTTACTCGCGGGGAAGGCAACGCGATGAGGTGGCCGTTCCTGTACGCCCGTGCACGGCAAGTGCGGTGGGCAAGCTACCTTCGGGTGGCGGTAGCCGACGGAAGCTCACCGAACCGCGTACGGTACTCGCTCGCGAATCTGCCGAGATGAGTGAAGCCCCAGCGATACGCGATGTCTCCGATGGGGTCATCGGTCGTCAGGATGTCGTGGCGTACTCGATCCAGCCGGAGGCCGCGAACGTTCCGCATGGGCGATGTGTCGAGCTCTTGCCGGAACATCGCGGTGAGCGTCCGTGCGCTGCACCCGGCCGCCTCCGCGATCCGGCCCAGGGAGAGCGGCTCCGGCAGGTTGTCCTCGATGAAGGCGAGGGCCGACCGCAACGCCTTGGGGCGCGGCGCGGCGGGCTCAGCGCGCAATGTGTGGGTGTGGGTGTGTGGCTGGGCCAGCAGCAAGGCGGTCACGATGCAGCGCACTTGGCTCTGTTGCAGCTCCTGCCGTTGGAACAGCGGGTCACCGGAGTCGAGCTGCTCGATCAGGGACTCGATCAGCAGCTTGACCGCTCGGCCCTGGGGTCGGGACAGGTCGAGCGGCAGGTCGAAGCGGACGGCTGGGGCATCGGGACGTCCGGTGAGCGCCGCGAACTCGCGCTGGACGAGAGCGGTGTCGATCCGCAGGCCGATGAAGCGCGTCCCGTGCCGGTACGGCCGGAGTTCCTGGGCGTCGCCGGGGTTGTAGATTCCGGCCCTGGTCTGGTGGAGGACGGTCTGCCGGCCGCCGCGGCGCGCGGCGATCTCACCGGCAAGACCCAGGTTGATGAAGTACGAGTCTCTGCCGGGGTCCGCATCGACCTGAACCGACAGCGGGGAGACGAAGTAGCCGACGGCAAAGCCCGGGGCCGCGACGCCGCGCAGCACGTGGTCACCCTCGTGTAGCGGACCGAGGGGCCTGACGCTGACCGCCCCACCGAAGAGCCGGGCCGCGGAGTTGAGCAGGGTCACCGGATTCCGGGAATACGTGAGGGTGTAGTCACGTAGAGGACTCGACAACACGCTTAACCTCCTGGCCCGAGGATGCCACCTTCTCACCGGCCGCTTGCCTGGGCCAAGGAGCCGCGGGGCCAGTCGGCGAACCGGTCCCCCACGAACACGTTCTTCCCCTGCGCGTGAGCGCAGAGGCAGTGGTCACCTTCGGGTCACTCGGCCCAGCACTTGTCGGCCAAGGCTCAGGAGCTGAGCTGTACGAGGAGCGTGCGTTGGCGGCCGGGCCTTGGTCGTGCCGCCCACGCTGGACAGGCGGCCGCGGGGTCCTGGTCCAATTCCGGTGTCCGATAAACGTTTCAAGACCCGTCACCGGAACCGGAGAAGATCCGCTCGAACCGGACTTGGTCCGCGCCGCTGCCCGTCTACCTTGGCCGGACGCATCACCGAGGAGGCTGGAAGAATGCAGAACACAGGCGGCGTCCGGTCGGCGCTCATCGTCGGTGCCGGCATCGCGGGACTGACTGCGGCGAGCGCCCTGGCCCGGCGGGGATGGCTCGTCGAGGTCGCCGAGGCGAAGGCCGAGGGCACCACTGTCGGCTGGGGGCTGAGCCTGACCGGCCCTTCGCTCCGCGCGCTGGACCAGCTCGGGCTTGCCGAACAGTGCCTTAATACCGGATACGGCATGCGCGTGATCACCAACACTGACGCCCGTGGAGAGGTGACCTCTGTCGCACACCCCGGTCTGCTCGGCGCAGCACGTCCCGCTATGGCGGGGATCGCGCGCCCGGAGCTGCACCGCATCCTGCGCCTGGCGGCGCTGCGGCTCGGGGTGCGGATCCGCTACGGGCTCAGCGTCTTCCGACTGGCACAACAGGCCGGACAGGTCCTGGCGAAGCTGACCGATGGCACGACGCGCAGCGTCGACCTGCTGGTGGGTGCCGACGGCATCCGCTCGGTTGTGCGGGACCTTACTGGCCGCGCCACCCCGATCGACTACCACGGGCAGATGGTGTGGCGGGCGCTCGTACCACGCCCTGACTGGGCCACCGGGATCCATACATACGCCAGTCCCCGGTACCAGGCGGGACTTGTGCCGATTTCCGCGAACCAGGCCTACGTCTTCCTCACAGAGAACGGGGTGCGTCCTGACGTGCTGCCGGACATCGAACTCGCGGAGCGTCTGGCCGGACTGCTGGCGCCGTTCGCCGAGCAGGTGGCCGAACTCCGGCCGCTGGTCGCACGCTCCGCTTCGGTGGTCCGGCGGCCGGTGCAAACTGTGATCGTTGAAGCGCCCTGGTCTCACGGCAACAGCCTCGTGATCGGGGACGCCGCGCACGCGCCCTCGCCTCAGATGATCAGTGGCGCCGCCCTGGCCATTGAAGACGGCCTCATTCTCGCCGAGGAGCTGGACCGGCAGCAGGACGTGCCAACGGCTCTCAAGTCGTTCACCGACCGCCGCTGGGAACGGTGCTCAGTTGTGGTGCAGACCTCGGTGGCGATCTCCCGCCTCGAACAGGAACAGCGGCACCGCGACTCGTACCGACTCATCGAAGCCTGCCACCGTCAGATGGCGCATCCGGCGTGACGACGAGTCGCCACGACGACACGGGGGCGGGCCCGCTTCCGCCGGATAGGCCGGGCAGCTTCGTGCGCGTCAGACGGTCGTTGGTCCCGGGTGGGTCGTTGGCTGACGCGCAGCGGGGGCGGAAGCGAATGCCATCACCCAGCCCGGCCACGTCCTGGCGGTTACGTGGCCGGGCCGAAAGCCCGCGGTGGTGCGTCACAAGGCCTGACCGGCCCTTTTCGCCCGCGGCGGAGTTCCCTCCGAGAGTGTTGATCATACGGTGCATGACGTGGACGTCGAGCCCGAACAGGCCGTCGCGGCTCATGGGGCAAGCTTGACGACCAAAGACCCCTGTGAGGAAGGCGCCGCCATCATGACCGACGAGCGTAACGTCCAGCCGCCGCCCACTGTGGTGATGGCGCAGCTGTTGGACGGGTTTCTGCTGTCCCAGGCCTTGTTCGTACTCGCCGACGCGGGGGTCGCGACGATTCTGGACGAAGAGGGGCCCCAGACGGTCGCGACCCTGGCGGAGCGCACCGGATCCGATGTTGATGTGCTCGCGCGGCTGATCCGTTCCGTCACGCCTCACGGCGTCTTCCGGACCGATGGGGACAAGGTGGCGGTCACGGAGCTCGGCGCGACCCTTTCGGAGAGCCACCCGCAGTCGATGCACGGCATCGCGGTGGGAGGCATGCACCTGCACTATCGAGCCGTGGCCGAGCTCAGTCACACCTTGCGGACCGGGGAGTCCGCCGCGTCGAAGTACTTCGGCAAGTCGTACTTCGATCACGTCGCCACTGACCCGGCCCTGGCTGCGCTCTTCGGACGAGCGATGGCGGTCTTCGCCAGGACCCTGCGGGCGGGACTCTTCGAGGAGTACCGGCTTCCGGCCGGTGAGCTGATCGCCGATCTCGGGAGCGGAGACGGCACCGTCCTCACCGAACTGCTGCGCTCGGACGAGCGGCCCGACCGGCGGGGAATCGTCTTCGACCTGCCGGGCGTCGTCGAATCCGCGCACGCGGTGCTCACCGCCGCTGGCATGAGCGAACGCGTCGAGGTCGTCGCCGGGAACTTCTTCATCGAGGTACCACGAGCGGACATCTACCTGCTGAGCTGGATTCTCCACGACTGGAGCGACAAGGAGGCTCTCGAAATCCTGCGGTCCGTCTGGAACGCGGCTGCGTCGAGTGCCCGGCTGATCGTCGTCGAGCAGGCCGTGCCCGCGGGTGATGAGCCACATCCGTCCAAGCACATGGACCTCGTCATGCTGAGCCTGCTCGGTGGGAGAGAGCGCACCGAGACCGAATACCGGGCGTTGCTGGACGCCGCCGGGTTCACCGTCGAACGGGTCGTGTCCACCCCGACCCCCTTCGTGATGATCGAAGCCGTCAAACCGTGACCCCCAGCCGTGAAGCGCGGTACTGGTAGTAGTGCGGAGCTCCGCCGGACAGATAGGCGATGGGGGCCCAGCAGCTGAAAGAGGGCCCCCTCCCGATCACGGCGGCACCAGCGGCCCGGCTCACTTCCGCCTCAACGGGGTGCGGCTCAGCCTGCTCGGGACGCTCACCGGCAAGTGACCCGTGACGGCCGTCCCCGTCCATCAGGAAGAACACCGAACGCGTGTGCCGCCGTCACAGCACGCTCACACACCCCGTTCAGAGTGACGGCATGACCACTCGGACTGATCGACGATCTCACCCGCACTCGGCGTGGCACCGGACGAGCGCTCTGGCAGTGCTCTTCGGGCTCGTGACCACGGCACCCCTCGTCCAGACCACGGCTGAGGCGGCGCCTGCCTCCGAGGGCCCGCCCTCGGGCCTGGCAGCGTTCCACTCCCAGACCCCGAAGTGGACCCCTTGCGACTTCGACGCGTCCGTCGACTGCGCGTCCATCGACGTACCGATGGACTACGCGCACCCCGACGGCAAGAAGATCACCATTGCGGTCAGCAGGCAACGGTACTCAGCGAGCCCTTCGTGGCCGTGCTGCCGTCCACTCATCCCAGGCCACTCAACGGTCCGTGCCGCTCGCACAGTAGGCGGACTCGCCCTTCGTGCTGCTGCCCCGCGCGGTCGGCCCGACACTGCACGACCAGATCATCGGCCTGTGCACCGCAGCAGGGTTCACACCGCAGGTGGTCCAGCACGCGGTGGAGTGGCAGACCGTGTGCGCCCTCGTGGAAACCGGTCTGGGCGTCTCCTCGGCCCCGGCGAGCATCCGACGCATCCGCCTCAAAGGCGTCGCCTTCCGCAGGATCGAACCCGGCACGGCCCGCACGCGAGTGGCCGTCGCCTGGCGCAAGTACGACCATGACCCTCTGGTCACAAGCCTGCTGGCGACCATCAGCCAGGATCCACCCGACCGGCCCCAGTAGTGCTTCGTCCGGTCTTTCCGGAGGCGTCGCTCAGGAGGAACATGCAGGCCTTGCAGCAGTTCGTCAGCCGGTTGCCGTGGGACTGGACGCCGGTGCGCCGTCCTTCGCCGGTCTGGCAGGTGGCGAGAGGCGTCGTCCGCAGTTCGGCGATCGAGCCGAGCGGTCAGGACGCGCGGGGCTGGCTCCCGAAGGACGCCAGGGAGGTCACTGCGCCCACGGTTTGGTTATGCGAACAGGCGCGTGAAGACACCGAAGGGTCGGTGGTCGGGGCAGGACTGGTCAGGCCGGACGGCACGGCGTCGCCTCGTGCGCCGTCGCCACACCGTTTGAGGCGAACCTGGTCCCTCGCCGTCGCTCGCGCGTCCGGCGCCGATGATCTGCCCGTCCCCATCGCGCCGGACGTGGACCGTATGCTTGCCGCTGGTGAGGGGGCGGGAGGCGAGCTGCTCGCTGAGGGCGGCGGCTTCGTGGGTCAGGACGAAGACCAGCCACCTCCTACCGCGCACCAGACGGGCCTCGCGCGTCACTTCCCTGCGGCCACAACAAAGGGCCATTTCCCGCAGGCCATTTCCCGCAGGGGCACGACCACGCCCGTCTCACCATGACGAACAGCCATGCTGTCGCCCATGAGCACCCTCTGTTTCCGCGACGGTCGACAGCCACGTACGGACGCAGCAGCCGGGCCCGCCGCCGGTTGCCCAGGACCGCCGGGACATATGTGTGCATGTCGCCATTTTCGGGTACCTCGGCGGCACGCGGGTTCGACTGCATGGACTTGCCGGAGCCAGGTGGCCGGACCGCGACCGCTGCTGCACCAGAACAAGCATCCGCACGGAGGTAGAGCATGAGCGAGCAGACGCCGTCCCAAGCAGAGGGCGAACGGCCCTCGGATGCCGCGGACGAGGAGACATCCTCTTCCCAGGCTGCTGAGGCACCGCGTACGACGCCTTCCCAGGCGGAAGGCGACGACGACCAGGAGAAGGACGACGACACGGCAACGCGCTGAACCGTCGGAAACGCGCGCGCGGGGGGGTCCGTGTCGAACTGATGAGGACGCTCATGCCGGGCAGCAGTCGGACGGCCCATCGTCGGCTGATTGCTGCCCTGTGCGTGCCCGCAGCGCCCGCGCCGCACCCATCCCTGGGCACACCGCATATCTCCGAGTCCCCGGAAAGAGACCCGTATGAACCGCATCAAGGAGTCAACCAGGCGGATCGGGGGCGCTGGCGGCGAGCAGGCCCACACCTCCGCAAGCCATACCGTGGTCCTTGCCGCCTTCGGTGCCTACACCGCCGCCTGGGGTGCGGCAGCCGCGCGGTGCAGGAAGGGCACCGCGGTCCCCTGGGAGCCCGCGGACATTCTGTGCACGGCCGCGTCCGTGTTCCGGCTGAGCCGACTGCTCAGCAAAGGCTCAGTGACCAGCCCACTGCGGGCGCCCTTCACGCGCCACATGGCGGCCACCGGACCGGCCGAAGTGAGCGAAAGCCCCCGCGGCGGCACCGCCCGCTCCACCGTGGGCGAGCTCGTGACCTGCCCCTTTTGCCTCAGCGTCTGGCTGACGACCACCTTCACCGGCGCCCGCTTGCTCTGGCCGCACGCCACTCGCACCGTGACCGGCGCTCTGACCGCCCTGGCACTGGCCGACACCATGCAGCTGGGCTACGACTGCCTGCTGCGAAAGAACGCCCACTGAGCCGACGAGCTGGCTTACAGCGAGATTTCGGCAGGTGACGTCGCGGTCACCCGAAGACGGCCACCTGGCGAATCGCTGCGACCACGCAGGCTCACGGCAGCGGCTTGGCTGGCGCTCCAGGCGGGCCATCGCGCGAGAAGGCACGCGCAGTTGTCGCCCCTTCCGTCAGTGAGGCCAGCCGGGTGGGGGGGGGGAGCAGCGATGGCGATCGGTACCACGACTTGCGCGCCGCCGGTGGGGTAGGCGGCTTTCTGTCGCCCGCCTTCGGCACCAGCCGCACCAATCCGCACAACGCCGCCCAGCCCCGCCGCGCGAAGGCTGGTGTACCTCACGGAGCGCGTGCGGACCGGACGATGGGTGAGGCGGCCTCGCCCCTTCAGGGCTGTCCCCCCGCGCAGGGGCATCGCTGCCTGGCTGTCCGGGTTACTCGGCCCCGTCCCGTCCGGCATCAGCGGCCGCCCTGTTGTCCCCCCTGCAATCGCAGAAGAGCGCGTGCGGCTCCCGAGAAGAGTCCCCCGAGTTGACGAACTGCATCCGCGTGCTCTCCTCCGGGTGGGGCTAGCCCCCGTGTCACCCGGGTGTCAGCAGGATGGGCGACTGATGTGACAGCACGGCACGCTGGGGCACGAACGACGTGAATAGACAGACGCGGGAGCAGTTGTGAAGGCACGTGCCAGAGCCATGACACGGTGGGCCGGAGTGTGCGCGGTGGCCGTGGCGGTCGCGGTGACAGGGGCCGTCCCGACGGCGGCCGGTGCCGTGCCCCGGACGGAGTCGACGCCGACCTCGCCGCCCGTCGGCCTCAAGGAGGCCATCGAGCAGACGGTCGCGGACGGCTTCCCGGGCGTAGTGGCGTACGCCAGACGCGGAGAGCGGGAGTCACGGATAGCGGCCGGGCTCGCGGACACGGCGCGCGGCGAGCGGGCGCGGCCGGACCAGCGCTTCCGGATCGCCAGCAACACCAAGGCGTTCGTGTCGACGGTGCTGCTGCAACTGGAGGGTGAAGGACGGCTCTCGCTCGACGACAGTGTGGAGACGTGGCTGCCCGGAGTCGTCCGGGGCAACGGCAACGACGGCGGGGCCATCACCATCCGCCAACTGCTCAACCACACCTCGGGGATCTACGACCCCACCACTGAGCCGGAGTTCTTCGCCCCCTACCTGGTGGGCCACGAGTGGGACCACGTCTACACCCCGCGCGAGGTGATCGCCCGGGCCGTCCGGCACGCACCGCACTTCGCGCCCGGCACCGACTGGAAGTACTCCAACACCAACTATCTGCTCGCCGGGCTGGTGATAGAGGCGGTCACACACCACAGCGCGCCCGCCGAGATCCAACGGCGGATCCTCGCCCCACTCGGCCTGGCGCACACCTCCTTCCCACTGACCGATCCGGACATCCACGGCCCGCACCTGCACGGCTACGACCTCAAGGGACGGGACGTGACCCGGTTCAGCCCGTCCTACGACTGGACGGCCGGAGCCATGATCTCCACCATCGACGACCTGGCCCGCTTCCACCGGGCGCTGTTCACCGGCAAGTTGCTGCGCCCCGCCCAGCAGCGCGCGCTTCAGACCACAGTGCGGTTGCCCAACGCCCCTGCATACGGACTCGGGGTGCAGCGCATGGACGTGGCGTGCGGATCCGAGGCGGACGCCACGTCGGTCACGGCCTGGGAGACCGACGGCAGCGGTCCCGGATTCACCAGCATCGCCCTTACCACCGCCGACGGAAAGCGGCAGCTGGTCCTCGCCGCCAACGTCTTCGACCTCGGTGCGGACTTGCAGCACGAACGCCCCTTCCCGCCGAGCAAGGGGCTGGAGGAGGCGCCAACAGCAGCCCTGTGCGGCTGACTTGAGTGGGGTGCGGATCATCCTTGCCGTGACGATAGAGACCAGGCGTCAAGGCTGATCGGGCGCTGGTGGTGTCGAGGCGGTCGGCGGAGAGATGCCGAGAGGATCCACTACCCTCCGTCTGCGGCAGACCCTTCGAAGCAATTTCCGCTCGGTGAGTGTGTTCGGTGGCGCAACAGATCGGCCGGTCCGCGAGTGTGCGCAAGATCAGCCGGTGGTCGCCTTGATCAGGTCGTAGGCCAGGTCGGGGTGGATGCCATCGGGGTTGGTCAGCCCCGCGTTCTCGTACCAGGAGGCATCGGCCTCCGGGTGCGGTCCGCTCACCCCGACACGGCCCTTGCCGTAGCGGGCGACGGCCGCGGCGGGGAGACCGTTGCCGGGGTAGGTTGCGAGCACTTCGACACCGGCAGTGCCGGCACCCCGGTCGAAGTGGAAGGCCGGACCGTCCTGGAAGTACATGTGACGCGGCTTGCCCCGCCAGGTCACCTTCAGAACGGTGTCGCGGTCGTCGTCGACCTCGGCGCCGCGGGAGTCGGCGTAGCCGTCCGTGTCGCCGGGCAGCAGGTTGAAGCCCGGATTGCTGCCCGCCAGGTAGGCGCCGAAGCACAGCCCGAGATAACTGCCGCCCTTCTCGACCCACGCGCGAAGGACATCGGCGGACCCCTCCAGGTCCCGCCAGGTCCGCTCCAGGTCGGCGCCGCCGCCCGGCTGCACGTACAGCTTCGCCTCGGCGAGGTCGGAAGCCTTCAAAGGGGCTTTGACGAACTTGGTCCGGTAATGCCGCGGCGATGTGCGCAGCACCTTGGCGATGGCAGGCGCGCAGTCGTCGCAGCCTTGCGGGCCGTCGTAGACCAGCGCCAGGGGGCGCTCGTCGGGCTGCCGCTCCTCAGCCGAGGACGGGGTGCAACCGGCAGTCAGCAGGGCGGCGGTCACGAGAGCGGCGACGAGGCCCAGAGGGCGACGAGCGGGACGTTTCTTGATCATAATCCCACTCTCCCGTTCCGCAGCCGATGGCCGGTACCCGCCGGTCGGCGGGAAGATCCCTCCGACCGGCGGGCAGGGCCCCCGACAGGCGGGGAGAGCCCCCGACCGGCGGGTGACCGCCGGTGCCGGACTGCACTGTGTTCTCGATCGCCAGGGACACGTTCCGCGTGCGTGCCCAGGCTGGGCATCGGACTTGTTCGATGTCTGGCCAGAGCCGGTACGTGGCCCGCGCATACGCGTTGATGCTCGGCAGCCGCACACTCAGCGGCGGACTGCGCACACAGCTGTCAGTCGCACCGGGGAGACGGGGTCTCGTACCGCGTGACCAGGGCCTGAACCCTCGACCAGCCCTCGTGAAGTGGCCGCACCGACGAAGGACGCGCAGGTTGGTAGAGACTCCCCCGAAGGAACCGGAAGGAAAGGGACAGACTGTGTCCAGATTGCCCCGCGCTGCCGCGACAGTCCTGATCGCCTCGCTCGCCCTGCTAGGAGGAGCCGCTACCGCCTCCGCGCAGCCCTCCGCCGCCGCGGTCGGCGCTCACCAGCCCGCAAACGACGGTCCCTACGGAGTCGACAACGACGCCGTCAACGTCGAGCACCACGAGGTCAACGTCGCGGCTTTTAGTGACATGGTCCTGGACTGACCAGGACCGCGGTACAAGCCCCGGCACCTGCACCAGGCGCCGGAGCGCGCGGGGTTGTGCGCGCCAGCTCCGTTCGGGCAGCGCAGGAACGTTACGCCGCCACCCATGCGGGTGACAGGTGGATGCGCATCCGCCAGGGCGGGCAAAGGTGCCTGCGACAACCTCCACACCTGCAGACAGGACCGTTGATGCGTCTTCGCCACGCCTTGACCGCCGTGCTCGGCGCTGCCCTGCTCCTGACCGCCATCCCTGGTTCCGCCGCTGCGGCGTCCGGGCAGTTCCGCTACTCCTACGTGACCGTCGACGGTGACGAGGCAAGCGGCTTCCTCAACAACCCGCCCAGCGACCGGTGCATCAATCTCCACGGTGTCGGCCAGGACAACCCCCAGCCCGGCCACTCGCCGAAAAACCGTACCGACACCTGGGCGACGGTCTTCACCGGAACCAATTGCCAAGGCGACTCCTTCCGCCTGCGGCCGCTCACCGGCGGGGCTTCGGAGCGCCTGAAAGTGCGGTCAGTCGTCTTCGGCTGAGAGCCCGGCAGGGGTTCAAGGACAACGACGGTCAGCGACAGTTCCGCCGGTGGCATTAGATCCCGTATGCCACTCCAATGGAGGTGAGTGCCGTGCTTGAAACGCTGGCGGCCATCGAATCCGAGGACGTCTACGAGCCGCCGGTGCTGGCCGAGGCGGGAGAGTTCGCCGAAGCCACGCAGGGCTCCTCGTACACGGGATGTGCCGAAGGTAGGTACAACCGTTACTACTGGTGCTGACCGGTCTTCATGGGTTTCGGCCTCACCTCTCGGGGCCGAATCGGCATCCGTCGCCGGACAGTCGGCGCTCGTCCCGTCGCCTTGGCCTGCGGGCTGGGGCGTCGGGCGCCGCCTCGACACGACCCCAGCACAAGGGACGAGGCCCCCGCTTCGTCCGCTGCTGCCTGGGCCGCGGGGCACTGTTGAGCCGTGGGTGTCTGTGGGGCGGGGACGTGTGCGGGGTCTGGGCCGAGCGGCGGGCATACGGCTGAGTATGGCGAGTGGTACCTCGCGGGGTGGTTCATCGTGCTTCCGGATTGTGACGGTGTGCGCGGACCGCGCGCGCACTCTGGCCTGGCTCACGGATACTGGGCCAAACACCGCCCGACTCGCCGCCCGCCTTGCCTCGCCGCTGCCGCATCCGCTGGCGGGCGCGGCGATGTGGAGTGGAGACTGTCTCACCGGGACACGCACTGCTCCTGGAGCCAGGGGGAAGCTGCCGTCCCGTCGCGTGGTGGCAGGCGCCGGAGGCCGGACTGCCTCTGGCCGAGGCGGCGCTCGCGCTGCGTTCGGCGCTGTGCGACGCGGTCGCCCTGCGGGTGCGCCCCGGGCAAGTGCTCGCCGCGGACCTGTCCGGCGGCATGGATGCCACCTCCTTGTGCTTCCTGGCCGCTGAGGCCGGTGCATCGCTGGTCACCGCGACCCTGCACTGGGAAGCACTGGGCAACGAGAACCAGCGCTACGCCCGGTACGCGGCGGACCGCCTGCCCGACATCGAGTCCCTGGTCTTCCCGTCCGCCGAACTCCCCTCCTGCTTCGCGGGCTTGGAGTGCCGCCAGGACCCCCCAGGCGGAGCCCTCCCCTGCACTGCGGGACCGGGAGATCCAGCAGCACATCAGCCGCGCGTTGCGTGCCCGGGGAGCCCACACTGCGCCTCACGGGGCATGGAGGCGACCACGCCGTCGTACCCCCCGCCTCCTACATCCATTCCCTGCTGCGCCGCAATCCTGCACTGGCGCTACGGCATGCGGCCGGGTTCAAAGCGCAACGGCGCTGGCCACTGGGTGAGACCGTCCGTGGGCTGCTGAGGGGCGGCTCCTATCCGGCCTGGCTGAACACGGCAGCGGGCAGGCTCCGCGAGGCCGCAGTCCCCTTTCCCCCATGCGAGACATGGGGACCGCGGCCGACGCTTCCGGAGTGGGCGAGCACGCGGGCCGCCGACCATGTCGCCACACTGCTGCGCTCCGCCGCCGAGCAGACGCGCCCGCTGGCCACCGACGTCTCCCGGCACGCCTGGATCCACCAGATGCGCGAGGCCGGAAGAATGGCCGGGCTCATCAACCAAACCCCTGTTGGCCGCTGCGATGGAGGGCTTGGTGCCCGAACACCTCCTGCTGCGCACCACCAAGGACCACTGTGACATCGAGTGGTACCGCGGCATGAGAGAGCACGGGCGTCAACTCGCCGAGTGGGCCGATACGTCACACCTGGTCGCCGCGGGCGTCGCGGAAGAGGACGGGCTGCGACGGGCTCTGCTCAGCCCCGGCCTGCAGATTGGCGGCGGTGGCGGGTCGGAGAACACCCTGGGCGTTGAGGCGTGGCTGCGCGACGTGGCCGCCCACCCCGTGCCCGCCTATCTCACCCACACCCCACGCCATCCGTTCCAGGAGCCCCTCACTGACTCAGGTGCTCATCGGCGTCGTCTACAGCCCCACGCGGGATGGGATGGTCAGGTACCGCGCGAGTGGTGTCGCGCCTCGGCCGCAGCCCCATGGGTGCCGCGCCAGGAAAGTCAGCGGCTGGCGGGTCAGGAGCCGATGTTGCTCCAGTCCTCTGCGTACAGGTTGTACAGCTTCTTGTGGGCGTCCTCCTGAGTCGGGTAGAGCACCTGGACGCGGATGGTCAGGGATTTCCCCTTCTCCACGATGTGCTTTCCCTTCTCGGGTGGCGGTGAGCCGAGCTGTACTCGTCCGTTGCTGCCGTCTTCGATGACCATTCCCCAGAAAGCGTCGGTGAACATCTTGGCCAGGACCGTGCCGTTGGGGAGTTCGCCGAAGCCGACGCGCCAGCGCTTCACGTCGGTCGCTCCGGCCTCCATCTTGATGTCGTAGGGGTAGATCCATTTTCCGTTTTCTTGCCAGGGGTGTCCGGCCATCTTGTACCCGACGGTGAGGTTCTTTTTCTCCACCGTGAAAGTCACCTGGGCCTTGGTCGACTTCTGTGTTCCCTTCACCGCCTCGACCGTCACCGTGTGGCTGCCCAGCTTCCAGCCGTCCTGGGGGGTGAAGTCCCACTTGTTGCCGGCGACCGGGACGCTGCCCAGCTTGGTGCTGCCCTCGGCCAGATCGACCGTATCGGCCTTGAACGCCCTGCCTTGCACGGGCGTTTTCGAGTCCACCTTCGCTCCGTCCTTGGGGGACGTGATCTGGACGGTCGGGGCGGGCTGGACGACGAAGAAGTTCAGGTACACCCTGCCGGACTCGCTGTCTCCACGCACAGCACTGGCGTGCAGCTCCTGTTTCCCGAGCGGCCAGTCGGAGTCCGGGACGTATGTCCACTTCCCGCTGCTCACAGCAGGTGTCCCCAGGAGCTTCTTTCCTCTGTACAGCCTTACCTTGTCGACCTTGGCGTCCGCGGTACCGCCGACGGGCTCCCGGCGGTTCTCGACCTGCGCGTCGGCTGCGGGGGTGGTGAAGACCGGAGGCGGGACGGGTTCCTTGTAGGCCAGGGCGGACTGGGCCTGATCGTTCCACGTGCCGTTGGGGCTTCCGATCAGTTTCTTCGTCGTCAGATCCTCGATCGAGGTCTTGGCGGGAACGGACAGCTGGTCGCCCTTCTGGTCGATGCGCGTGAAGAGGACGTTGTCCTTCGACGTGTTGTTGATGACGGCGCTGACACCGTCGCCACTCTGATCGAACCCGTAGTCACTGAAGTTGTTGGCCGTCGCACCGTACGGGATGACGAGGATGCTCTTGCGGTTGTTCATGCCGTTGAACTTGATGTCGGCGTAGAGACAGAAGCTGTCCGCCGGGCACGCATCCTTCCCAACACCCTGCTTGGTGTACGGGGTCTGCTGGGATGCTTGCGATGCCGTGGCCTCTGCCGAGTTCTCCTCAGGCATGGTTTCTCCTCTTGCACGCTTCGGTGCAATTCGCTTTGGGGTTTGTCGCGCCACCGCATGTCCCCCGTGCTCGGGCGCCGTAATTTCAGAGGAGCAGAAGCGCGCGAGGTCTGCATCCACAGCGGGGCCACTCAGCCGAGCCGGGCGTGCGGCACCGCACCTGCGGAACGGGCTCCTAACTCGCTGAACGGTCCCCGCTCGGGGCGCCTGGATCACGGCATGGACCGCAAAGGCGGGTGCTGCGTCGTTATCCCGGACGGCTGGAGCAACGGGGGTGGTTCGGGCCCGGGATCGGCGGCGACGACGACGCCCGCGGCCGCGTGGTCGAAACCGGTCGGCCAGCGAGTGTTCTCGCTGGCCACCGCGCCGGTCAGGCGGGCCTGGCGAAGGACGGCCGTACTCAGGTCGGCGCCACGCAGGTCGGCCAGGCGCAAGTCGGCGCGGTGGAAGACAGCGCCGCTCGCACCGGCCTTGCGCAGATTCGCCTCGCGCAGGTCCGCCTCGGTGAAGTCCGCGTCGCTCAGGTCGGTTTCGACCAGCCGTGCGCCCCGCAGGTCGGCAAGGACACAGCGGGCCCGGCGCAGGATCGCCGTTTTGAGGTCGGCGTGCCGCAGGTTGACCGAGACGAGGGACGCCTGCGTCAGGTTGGCGTGGTAGAGGCCCGCTGCCTCCATGCAGGACCGGTCGAGATTCACCTCATGCAACCACAACCCGTCGCAGTCGGCCCGGCGCAGATCGGTGACGCTGAGGTTGATCCAGGTCTGTTCCCGGGGCTGCAGGAGCAGTACGCCGAGCCCGGTCAGCGCCACCTGGGCGTCGGCGGCACGGATCTCCAGCGGCGCGACTTCGTTGATGGGCGCGTCCGCCGCCGAAGCCTCCGGTCCGCGCGGCGGCCAGGGCAGGTGGGTGCGCAGGTATGCGGCTTGGATGGAGATGACGGCCTCGCGGTCGCGGGCGGAATGCTCCGCGATCCGCCACAGCGCGTGGAGCCCGCCGATGCGTGTCTCCAGCTTGTCGCTGCCGAGCTGATCGACGGCCGTGCTGAACCGGTCGGTGACATAGCCCTCTTGGGTGGCCCGCAGACCGTCCTGGCTGACGCGCAGTTGCCTCCAGGTGGCGTAGGCGCCGAACAGCACGACCATGCCGCCCACGGCCTGCAAGAGAGTCGTACGGACGTCATTGACCGCTTTCAGCCGCTCCTGCGCGGCGACGCTCGCCCCCGCGAGATCGTGGTCGACCACCATGCCCGGCAGCACGATGAGCGCGGCCCCCAGAGCGGCCAGCACCGCCGCCCCGGCCAGCAGAGCCGCGATGACACGATGTCTGACCAGCCGGTCGTGCCACGTGCGGCGACCACGGCCCCGCTCCCCCGTCTCCATGGGCATGGGAGCCTAAGCGCCGCCCAGAAAACGATCAAGATGCACGACCCGCACTCCCGGCCGGTCGCACCCTTTGGTCGACCTGCCCAGCGCAGCCCCCCTCTCCTCCATGCCGTGCGGATGGTCAAGTTGTCGGCGCGAAGCCCGTGATGGCGTCGACGAGCGCGGCCGGAGCTTCCAGCGGGATCAGATGGCCCGTGTTCGCGATCACCATGACGTCGGCTCCGGAGAGGTAGGGCACCAGGTTGCTGACGAGTACGCCGACGGGCTCGACGCGGTCGTTCTCTCCGGCGATGACGAGGGCGGGGACGCTGATCATGCATGTTTGCTCACAGATGTCCTTTGCGATGCCATGCAGCGGCCACTCCGTGCGGGCGGCGTCGGCTCCGGCCCGCGAGTCGGTCGCGATCCGCGCTTTGACCGATTCGGGCAGCTCGGTCGCGGTGAGGATGTGATCCCGTGCGTCGGCGACGGACTCGTCGGAGTCATAGGCGTGGGAGAGGCCGGTGCGGTACTCGGGAGTGATCTCCACGGCGGGCTTGGCCGGAGCGGAACCGACGAGGACGATCCCTCGGAGAGCGGCGGGCCGGGCCGCCGCTATGAGCTGCGCGATCTTTCCCCCCATGGAATGTCCGACGAGGACGTAGTCGGTGACGCCCGCGTCGGCGATCACGGCGAGCGTGTCGTCGGCGAGCTGGCTGAGGGTGTAGGGGCCGGGCAGGCTGCTCGACCGGCTCCACCCGCGGAAGTCCATCGTGAGCGTGTCGCGTCCCGCGAGGCGGTCGACGACGAGGTCCCAGGTGCGGGCGGATCCACCCCAGTAGTGCAGAAACACCAGGGTCGGCCCGGCCCCCGGCGTGTGGTCATAAACGGGCAGTAGCGATTGCTGCGGCATGTTCATTTTTGGCTCTTTCGATCAGGGTTCCGAGGGGGTTTTCCGTGTGTGTTCATCGAATCTCTTCCGCTGGACCGGGTCATTGGCACGACGGGTCGCCCCATGGTGAAAACTGGACAGATGACCGTGATCCGGCAGATGACCTATCAGCCCGTCGGGCGCCGTGCCGCCGCTGTCGACACCCTCACGTTCGACCGCCTTCGCGAGCTGAACGACGGCGGAACACAGCGTGCCGACTTCCACGTCCTCGCCCTCGTCGACGCCGGGCACGGATCCGTCACCGTGGACTTCCTCCGGCACCCGCTCCAGGAGCGGTCCGCGGTGTGGGTCACTCCTGGAGCCGTGCACCGCTGGGATGACATCGTCGACGTGGCCGGGCACGTCGTACTGTTCATGCCGACCGCGCCGGTCACCCACGCCACCCGCCAGCTCGTCGCCTCGCCGGACCTGGTCGCGCACTGGCGCATTCCCGACGCGGACCAGCCGTTCGTCGACGCCGCGCGCGATCACCTCCTCCTGGAAGCATCCGCCCCGCCCGGGGACGCACCGACGGAGCTGCCCGGGATCCTGCTCTCCGCGCTCATCGCCCGCCTACGGCCCCCTCACGCCCAAGCACGGGCGGATCATCCGGTGTTCAGGCTGTTCCGGGCCAGTGTCGAGGCGCACTTCCGGGAACACCACGACGCCGGCTACTACGCCCGGACACTGGGATACGCGCCGCGCACCCTCACCAGGGCGGTGCGGCAGGTCACCGGCCGCAGCGCGAAGGCGTACATCGTCGATCGGCTCGTCCTGGAAGCCAAACGGCTCCTCGCACACGACCGCCTCACCGCCGCCGCCTGCGCCCATACGCTCGGCTTCCCCGACCCGTCCAACTTCTCGGTGTTCTTCCGGAAGGCGACAGGCATGCGCCCGGGCGCGTGGCAGGCAACGATGACCGCCCCGTGAAGAGGCGTACGCGACCGGGCTTCGCCACTTCGTGAGCGTCAGCGACGGCGGGCGTCAACCTAGGACTGCCACATCCAGGCAGAGAACACCTGTCTTCGCGACACTGCCTCCATGGGCAACAACAGCGAACTGGCGAATTTTCTGCGCAAGGCACGCAGTCAGGTGGACTTGAAGGGCGCAGGTCTTGCGCCGGACGGCCGTGCGCGGCGCGTGCCGGGGCTGCGGCGTGAAGAGGTCGCGCTGCTGGCGGGTGTGTCGACCGACTACTACACGCGGCTGGAGCAGGGGCGCCCCATCACCCCCTCGCCCGCTGTCGTGGAGGCGCTCTGCCGGGCTCTGCGTCTGGACGAGGCGGGGCGCGCCCACCTGCACGACCTCATCGGTGTGGCGGCGGCACCCGCACGTGGGCGTGGCCGGAGCGTCCAGAGACTGCGCCCGGGTATGCACCGGCTCGTCGACGCGCTCGATGAACCCGCCCTGGTGCTGGGCCGTCGCGGCGACGTGCTGGCCGCCAACCGGATGTGCAAGGCCTTGTTCACCGACTTCGACGCGATGCCTGTGCGGCACCGCAACTACGCACGCTGGATGTTCCTGAGTGAGGAGTCACGTGCGCTGTTCGTCGACTGGCAGGAGCATGCGCGTGCCGCGGTGGAGAGCCTGCGCCTGGAGGTGGGGCGCGACAGGGACGATCCGGGTACGAACGACCTCGTCTCGGAGCTGCGCGAGAAGAGCGCGCAGTTCAACCTCTGGTGGGAGGACCACCGGGTCCATCAGCGCACCTACGGCTCCAAACGCCTGCATCACCCTCTGGTCGGCGAACTGACCGTGGAGTACGAGACGCTCCTGCTGCCGGGAGATCCCGACACCGCACTGTTCMTCTACACCACCGAACCCGGCTCATCGTCCAAGCAGGCACTGGACCTGCTGGCCATGTGGACGCTCACCGACACCAAGGCGTCCCTGCCTCACACACCCCGGGAGCAGGAGGGACCTTGACGCTCCCTGGCAGCCACCTCGCAACGATTAGGG
>NZ_JASKYR010001199.1:0-1544 GCF_041028215.1 Streptomyces flavofungini | reverse complement strand
CCGCAGACCACACCCGCAGAGCAGCCCCCAGGCGCAGGCGCGGGCCTCCGCCCGCCCCCGCTCACTAGCTGATCGGCACCTGACCCGCCTTGGCGCACATCTCCGCAAGGCCCTCCGCCGTCACCGGCGACAACACCCCCTCCTCCGTCACGATCGCCGTCACCAGCTCGGGCGGCGTCACGTCGAACGCGGGGTTATACGCCTGCGTCCCCAGCGGCGCCATCGGGACACCGCCACCCGCCTCCCTCCCGATCACCGGCACATGCGGCACCACGGCCTCCGTCACCTCATGGCCCGCCCGCTGCTCGACCTCGATGGACGCCCCGTCCGGCGTCCCCGGGTCCACGGTCGTCACCGGAGCCACGACGATGAACGGCACATGGTGGTACCGCGCGAGCACGGCGAGCGGATAGCTCCCCACTTTGTTCGCCACCGAACCGTCCGCCGCGATCCGGTCGGCACCGATCAGCACCGCGTCCACCTCACCCGCCGCGAACAGCGAACCCGCCGCACTGTCCGTGAGCAGCGTGTACGCCATACCGTTCCGCGCCGCCTCGTACGCCGTGAGCCTCGCCCCCTGCAACAGCGGCCTCGTCTCGTCCACCCAGAGCCTGCGCAGCCTCCCCTCCCGGTGCGCCCTGAGAGCCACCGCGAACGCCGTGCCCTCCCCGCCGGACACCAGCGCCCCCGTATTGCAGTGCGTCAGGATGCGGTGGCCGCCGCCCGGCATCAGCTCGTCGAGCAGCGCCAGACCGTGCGCCGCCATCCGCGCGCTGGCCTTGGCGTCCTCGACGTGCAGCGTCCGTGCCGCTTCGAGCGCGGCGTCCGCCGCCCTCACGTGATCGGCGCCGCCCGTCAGCGCCGTGCGGTAGGCCGCCTGGGCCCGGCGCACGCCGTGGGCGAGGTTGACCGCGGTGGGCCGGGCGCCCGCCAGCGAATCCGCCGCCTCGTCCACGTCGAACCCACGGGCGGCGGCGAGCGCGACGCCATACGCCCCCGCGATGCCCAGCAGCGGTGCCCCGCGCACCGCGAGCGTTCTGATCGCGTCCACCAGAGCGGGCGCGTCCGTGCACACCAGCTCGATCTCCTCACCCGGCAGCCTGGTCTGGTCGAGGAGGACCAGGACGGGTCCTTCAGGGGGGTCGTCCCAGCGGATCGCGGGAATCCCGGGGATGTCGGTCGGCCGTATGTCCTCGCCGGATTGCGCGTACTGATCAGCCATCCGACCAGTCTGCCCCGTACCCGGCGGACAATTGAAGGTGTGCAGCCTCTCCGGCCCCCGGTCACCTTGCCGGTGCCCCGTGGCACGATGGCTGACAACCAGCCGCCGCACCCGCGGACGCGCACCGTGAAGGAGCGACGATGAACGACACTCCGGGCTGGGCCTCGCCCGGATCCGCCCCCTCCGACGGACAGGACTCCGGCAAGCCGGACGCCGGCGAGTCCAAGGACCCCGGCGGCCCGAGCAGCCCGCCGAAGTGGTCCAAGGAGCAGCCGCCACCCGCCCAGTGGTCCCCGCCGAGCCAGTCGAACGCGGGCCAGAC
>NZ_JASKYR010001198.1:0-1491 GCF_041028215.1 Streptomyces flavofungini | reverse complement strand
GCCCCGAGTTCGCCGTGCGGAATCTGCTCGGCCATCTGCTCGGCCTCACCCGCGCCTTCGAGCTGGCCGCCCGCAAGGACCTCCGGCCCGAGCTCGACGGGGACCCCGGCCGTACCGTGCCGGACATCGGCCCCGGCTGGCGCGGCGAGCTGCCGAAGGCCCTCGACGGGCTCGTCGAGGCGTGGCGCGATCCGGCGGCCCGGCAGGGCATGACCCGTGCGGGCGGCATCGACCTGCCGGGCGAGGTCGCGGGCCTGGTCGCCCTCGACGAACTCGTGGTGCACGGCTGGGACCTGGCGCGCGCCACCGGCCAGGAGTACGCGCCCGACAAGGCGAGTCTGGAGGGCGCGCGGGCACTCCTTGCACCCGTCGGCGACGGCGGCGAGGGCGGTCTGTTCGGGCCCCCGGTGCCCGTGCCCGAGGGGGCGCCGCTCCTGGACCGGGTGATCGGGCTGAGCGGCCGGGACCCGGGGTGGACGGCGGGCGGCTGACCGCACCCATGCGGCCCTTGTCCCGGCACGGGGGGCGGGACAAGGGCTCCTCCCCGCCAGGTATGGATCGGGTAAAGGGTCGTCTCCCGCTCTCCCCAGAGCCGGGTCAATGCGCGTAGACAGGCCTTGACCTGCCCGATCCCCTGATGCGGAGACGCAACACATGCGCAAGACCCTTCGCGTGGCCGGCCTGGCCACCGCCTGTACCGTCGCCGGCGCCGCCCTCTACGCCACCGGTGTCGCCAGTGCCGGCCAGCAGGCCGAGCACCGCCCCACCAAGGAGCCGCACAACATCGGCCTCCTCGTCGGCGAGATCGACGCCTACTACGGCGCGGTCAAGGGCGCCGACGGTGTGTGGAAGTCCTCGCCCGACAGCCCCTACGCCAAGGACCTGGCCCGCATCCAGGCCAAGGCGAAGAAGGACATCAAGAAGGCCGCCGAGCGGGCGCACCACGGGCACGGCGGCCATGGCGGCAAGCCCGCGATCGTCCTCGACGTGGACGACACCGCGCTGCTCAGCTTCGACTACGAGAAGTCGGTCAACTACACCTACGACAACGACAGCTGGGACGCCTACGTCAAGGCCGCCAAGCGCCCGGCCGTCTTCGGCATGCCCGAGCTGGTGAAGTACGCCAAGAAGCGGGGCGTCGAGGTCTTCTTCCTCACCGGCCTCGCCGAGACCCAGCGCGAGGGCGCCGTCACCAACCTCGCGAGGGCGGGCTACGACACGCGCCTGGACCGCGCGCACGTCTACACCAAGGACAAGAAGAACCCGCCGTCCTACCTGAAGCACTGCGCCACGGCCGCCGCCTGGAACTGCACCACCGTCCAGTTCAAGGAGGGCACCCGCAAGCACATCGAGTCCACCGGCTACGACATCGTCGGCAGCTTCGGAGACCAGGTCTCCGACCTCGCGGGCGGCTACGCGGACAAGACCTACAAGCTCCCGAACCCGACGTACTTCGTCGGCTAGAGGGACTGGCGCGGCGGCGGGGAGGAG
>NZ_JASKYR010001197.1:0-1665 GCF_041028215.1 Streptomyces flavofungini | reverse complement strand
CGTCCGGGGCTGGACGGCACTGGCGCTGCTGCTGCTCGTACCCGTGCTCGGTCCGCTCGCCGCGTTCTTCGCCGGGGACGCCGCCCACGGGCACTACCGCGCGACCGCCGCACAGCAGGCGCGGTCCCGGCACCCGGTCACCGCCACCCTCACCCACGACGCCCCACGCCACCCGGAGGCCGGTTCCGCCGAGGCGGCGAAGGCCCGTTACCCGGTCACCGTCCGCTACACCGCCCCGGACGGGCGGCCACGTACCGCGGAGACCGAGGTGCCGCCGGGGCTGAGCCGGGGCAGCACCGTCGACGTCTGGGCGGAGCCGGGCGGCGCGATGGCCGAGGCGCCGTTGTCCGCCGCGGAGATCCGCAGCCGCGCCCTCGGCTGGGCGATGCTCGCCTTCGTGACTGTCGCTCTCGCCGGATTCGGCGCCTACGGTGCCACCGCGCTGGCCCTGCACCGGCGCAACCTCGCCGAGTGGGACCTCCGGTGGGCCCGGACCGCGCCGCGCTGGAGCACTTCACGCTGACCCGGCCGCGCGGCCCGGCAACGCCCCGGCCGTGGTCGGCGGCCCGGGTCTCGCAATGTGGTCGCACCCTGGACCCGCGGGCCGGTCCGTGTGTTTACATGCGCGTAACACCTGTTGAGTGTCCCGCGCGCGGCAACGGCGCCGAGCGTCCCGACCGGGCTGTACCGGAGTGAGCCGCGCCCCGTACCGGATCGCCGGTGCCAGCCGTGCCAGAAAGGCCTGCCTTGACCACGCGATCCGATACGAAGACCACGCTCGCGCAGCTCCTCACGGAGATCGAACACCGCAACCCGGCCCAGCCGGAGTTCCTGCAGGCCGCGCACGAGGTCCTGGAGACGTTGGAGCCGGTCGTCGCGGCCCGCCCCGAGTACGCCGAACCCGGCCTCATCGAGCGGCTGTGCGAGCCGGAGCGGCAGGTCGTCTTCCGGGTGCCGTGGCAGGACGACCGGGGCCGCGTCCACGTCAACCGCGGTTTCCGGGTGGAGTTCAACAGCGCGCTCGGCCCGTACAAGGGCGGCCTGCGCTTCCACCCGTCGGTGAACCTCGGCGTCATCAAGTTCCTGGGCTTCGAGCAGATCTTCAAGAACGCGCTGACCGGTCTCGGCATCGGCGGCGGCAAGGGCGGCAGCGACTTCGAGCCGCACGGCCGCAGTGACGCTGAAGTCATGCGTTTCTGCCAGTCGTTCATGACGGAGCTGTACCGGCACATCGGCGAGCACACGGACGTGCCCGCGGGGGACATCGGCGTCGGCGGCCGGGAGATCGGCTACCTCTTCGGCCAGTACCGGCGCATCACCAACCGCTGGGAGGCCGGAGTCCTGACCGGCAAGGGCAGCGGCTGGGGCGGCTCGCTGATCCGCCCGGAGGCCACCGGGTACGGCAACGTCCTCTTCGCCGCGGCGATGCTGCGCGAGCGCGGCGAGGACCTGGAGGGCCGCACGGCGGTCGTCTCCGGCTCGGGCAACGTGGCCATCTACACCATCGAGAAGCTGGCCGCTCTCGGCGCCAACGCCGTGACCTGCTCGGACTCCTCCGGTTATGTGGTGGACGAGAAGGGCATCGACCTCGAACTCCTCAAGCGGGTCAAGGAGGTCGAGCGCGGCCGTGTGGACAGCTACGCCGAACGCCGGGGCGCCTCCGCC
>NZ_JASKYR010001196.1:0-1714 GCF_041028215.1 Streptomyces flavofungini | reverse complement strand
CCCGCGGCCCCGTCGAACATCCCCATCACGCCCTCGACCACGGCCAGGTCGCACCCGGCCGCGCCGTGCGCGAACAGGGGCGCGATCAGGCCGGGCCCGCACAGGTAGGCGTCGAGGTTGCGGCCGGGGCGGCCGGTCGCGAGCGCGTGGTAGCCCGGGTCGATGTAGTCGGGCCCGACCTTGTGCGGGGAGACGGCGAGCCCGGCCGCCGTGAAGGCGGCCATCAGGCCCGTCGCGACGGTCGTCTTGCCACTGCCCGACGACGGCGCCGCGATGACGAGGCGAGCTACCACTCGATGCCCCTCTGGCCCTTCTGGCCCGCGTCCATCGGGTGCTTGACCTTGGACATGTCGGTGACCAGATCGGCGAAGTCGATCAGCGGCCCCGGCGCGTTGCGCCCGGTGATGACGACGTGCTGGGTGCCGGGGCGGTCGCGCAGGACCTGGATCACCTCGTCGGTGTCGATCCAGCCCCAGTGCAGCGGGTAGGCGAACTCGTCCAGGACGTAGAGCTTGTACGTCTCGGCCGCGAGGTCCCGCTTGACCTGCTCCCAGCCCTCGCGGGCCTTGTCCTCGTTGGTGAGTTCGCCCTCGGCGGGGGCGCGCTGGATCCAGGACCAGCCCTCGCCCATCTTGTGCCAGGCGACCGTGCCGCCCTCGCCGGAGGCGCCGAGCACCTTCAGCGCGTTCTCCTCGCCGACCTTCCACTTCGCCGACTTCACGAACTGGAAGACACCTATGGGCCACCCCTGATTCCAGGCCCGCAGCGCGAGCCCGAACGCGGCGGTCGACTTGCCCTTGCCGATGCCCGTGTGGACGAAGACGAGCGGACGGTTGCGGCGCTGCCGCGTGGTGAGTCCGTCGTCCGGTACGACACTCGGCTGTCCCTGCGGCATTACGCGGCCTTCCTGGAGTGGTTTCCCTGTCCCTGTACGTCCTTGACGAGCCCGGCGATCGAGTCCGCCCGCAGCTCGTCGAGGGTCACCGCGGTCCCGCCGAGTTCGCCCGCCAGCTGCCCGGCGAGGCCGAGCCGTACGTAGCCCGACTCGCAGTCGACGACCACCGAGGCGACGCCGTCGGCGGCGAAGAGACGGGCCGCGCGGCCCGCCCGCGCCACCGGCTCCACACCGCCCGTGGCCCGCCCGTCGGTCACCACGACGAGCAGCGGGCGCCGGGCCGCGTCCCGCAGCCGCTCGACGCGCAGCACGTCGTGCGCCTTGAGCAGACCGTCGGCGAGCGGCGTGCGCCCGCCGGTCGGCAGCGTCTCCAGGCGGGCCGCCGCGGCGTCCACCGACGACGTGGGCGGCAGCGCCACCTCGGCGGCGGACCCGCGGAACGTCACGAGCCCCACCTTGTCGCGCCGCTGGTAGGCGTCGAGGAGCAGGGAGAGCACCGCGCCCTTGACGGCGCTCATCCGCTGCCGGGCCGCCATCGACCCCGAGGCGTCCACCACGAACAGCACGAGGTTGCCCTCGCGCCCCTCGCGCGTGGCCTGGCGCAGATCGTCACGGCGTACGACGAGACCGGTGCCGGAGCGCCCGCGCGCCCGCTGGTGCGGGGCGGCGGCTTGCACGGTCGCCGCCAGGTGCAGCTTGGTCAGCGCGCCCCGGGGCCGCCGCGAACCCGTCGTACGTCCGTGTTCGGTACGGGCCCGCGAGCGCCGCCCGGCCGCGCCCTCGCCGATGCCGGGCACGCTGAGGGCCTTGGTGCGGAAC
>NZ_JASKYR010001195.1:0-1570 GCF_041028215.1 Streptomyces flavofungini | reverse complement strand
GGCCGAAGGCGCAGCTCAGCGGTGTCCGGGACACATCGCGCAGCGAAAGCCAGCGATAGGCCCGCCACCTTCCCTCGCGACTGCCGGGAGTCACCTCGATCTCCCACGGCCGACCCGCGAGCCCGGACCCCGCCGCCTTCACACACGCCTCCTGGGCGGTCCACACCCAGGCCACCTCCCGCGCCGCCCGCGTCGGCGGGAGCGCCAGGACGTCGGGCGCGTGCGCGCGCAGCAGCCGTTGGGTCAGCGTGGCCCCGGCCGAGGCCCCGGGGTGCTGTACGTCCACTCCGACCCGGCGGCCGGTGGCGAAGGCGCAGGCCACCACGCCGTCGCTGTGCGAGACGCTGATCCCGGCCCGTCGGCAAGCGGCGAGGTGGGGCTGCCCGCGCCGGTCGGGCACGATGTCACCACCGGCCAGTCGGGGCGCCACCGCGTGCAGCAGTTCGCGCAGCAGCCCCCGGCCGTACAGGAACCGGCGGGCCCGCCACCCGGGCAGTCCGGCGGCCCGGCGCCGGTCGTCGGGGTGGGTGCTGGGGGCGCCGGTGCCCGCCACCACCCACACCCCCTCGGCCACCTCCAGCGGCCCGACCTGCCCGACGGCCCCGACCGGCCCGGTCACAGGTCAAGGGCCTTGCGGTCCAGGTCGTCGAGGACGCGTTCGGCGCTCTCGGCGAGGGTCTCCAGCACCACCTCGGTCGTGCCGCCGCCGATGCCGAAGAGCGCGGCCTGCGCACGGATCTCCTGCATGCCGCCGTCGGCGAAGCCCGCCGCACCCCACAGGTGGGCGCACTCCCCGAGGACGTACGGGACGGTGCTGCCCGCGGCGGCCTTCAGGGTCGAGGCGGCCTGCATGTCGTGGCGCTCGGCGACTCCGGGACCACATCGCTCGGCAAGGGCCCGCAGTTCCTGGACCCGGACCAGGCAGGCGGCGAAACGCTGGCGGACGTGGCCGCTACTCCACAGCGTGGACTCCTGGTGCGCCCGCTCGGCCAGGCGGCGCCGGGTGTCCGCAAGGACCCGTCGGCACAGGGCCACCCCCCACAGCGCACCGGCCAGGCGCTCGACGGCGATGTGCCGCGCGAACACCGGCAGACCGAGACCGACCCGGCCCACCACGTGCTCCCGGCCAAGGCGCACCGCGTCGAAGGACACATGCCCCACGCCGGACGCCGCGTACAGCGCGGAGTCGGCCCGCCGCACCGTCACACCGGGTGAGTCGGCCGGGACAAGGACCCAGGTGAAGTTCGCGAAGTGTCTGCCGGGCCGGTGCCGGGCGAGGACGAGGAAGTGCTCGGCGGTGGTGGTGTTGGTGATCCACTCCTTCGCGCCGGTCACCGTGACCGCGTCGTCCTCGATGCGGGCCTCGGTGCGCAGCCCCGTCAGGTCGGTGCCCGCCGTGGTGTCGGTCGCGGCGAGGGCCAGGGTGGCCGTACCGCTCAGGGTGCGGGCGAGGGCGTGTTCCACGGCGGGTCCCGTGCCGGTGGCCAGGATGGGCAGGGCGGTGGCGAGCTGCACGCTGGCGGACAGGGTGGCGGGGAGGGACCAGCGGGCGTCGGCCGTGGCCAGCACG
>NZ_JASKYR010001194.1:0-1196 GCF_041028215.1 Streptomyces flavofungini | reverse complement strand
AGGCATGACCAAGGGGATGACGGGCGCCGCGCGAGCAGCCCGACGATCTGCCGGTCCAGCGCGTCGATGGACCCGCGCAGCTCCTCGATGCGCGCGGCGCCCGTCATCCCCTCGGTCATGCCTCGGGCACCTGGTCGACGACGTACACGACGGTCGGCTCGCTGTCGGAACCCTGCGAGCGGTGCCGCTCGTCGCCGGGGATCACGAAGCCCATGCCGGGACGGCACGGAACGGAACGGTTGTCGAAGTGGATCGTGAACTCGCCCTGGAGCACATATCCCTGGTGGCCGCGCTCGCACCAGTGCTCCTCGTTGAAGCCCGCGGGCAGTTCGAGCAGGCGTACGCGCAGGCCACCGGTGTACGCGATCTTCACGCGTCCCTCGGCGCCGGGCTTGTCCCACTTCTCCCAGGGAATGGCGTCGAAGTCGATCCCGACGAGGGCGGGGGCGGTCGTTGCGGTCATGGACGTATCCATCCTTAGGTGAAGGCGGCAGCGATGGCGGCCGGCTGAGGTGGTGGTCAGGTCAGCGAGTGGGCCCGCGCGACCCGTTCGTTGCGGTCGTCCGGCTGGAGCACCGGTTCGCCGGTCTCCGCCTGGTGCCTGCGCAGCAGCAGCGTCATGTCGATCATGCGGTGGACCATCCGCTCCAGGGCGTCCAGGCCCTCGGCGTCGGTGAGGCCCGGTTCCTTGGCGGCGTTGCGCAGCATGGCGGGGAATCCGCTGCCCACCAGGATCATCCGGTTGAGCAGCAGATTGTCGACGAGCTGGGCGTGCACCGAGGCGTCGCTGTAGCGGCGGCTGGTGACGATGATCCCGCCGACCTTGTTGGCGAGCGGACGGTCGAAGCGCAGGAATCCGACGCCCGCCCGCTCGATGAAGATCTGCATGAGATGGGCCAGGCCGAAGCCGTGCACGGGCACGGCGTAGACGATGCCGTCGGCCCGCTTCATCTCCTCGACGATGCCGGGCATGTCGTCCCGCAGCCCGCACGGGACGGTCCGCACATTGCAGTTGCCGCACGGGCTGCACGGCGAGATGCGGTGGTCGCGCAGGTGGATCGTGCGGAACTCGGCCCCCCGCTTCTCCGCGAGCCCGGCCGCGTGGGCGAGTGCGAGATCGGTGTTGCCGCCGGCTCTCTCGGACCCCGATATCCCGAGAATGACCGGCCGTGTGTCTTGCGTGTCCAGCATGAACT
>NZ_JASKYR010001193.1:0-1444 GCF_041028215.1 Streptomyces flavofungini | reverse complement strand
GCGCCGGAGTGGTCCACGGCCCCTCCCCCGCGCCGGGCGAGCCCCCGCGCTCCGCGATATGGGTGGCCCGGGGCGACGCGCCGGCCCGCCCGGTCACCTCCGGCCACGGGGTGGACCTCACCCCCCGCATCTCGCCGAGCGGCCGCCTGCTCGCCTTCGCCTCGGACCGCGGGCGCCCCGGACTGTGGCGCCTGTATACCGTCGCCCTGGACGGGGCGGAACCGGCTGCCGAGCCGCGGGAGTTCGCCGCTCTGCCCGGAGTGGTGGAGGACATCGTCTGGGCCCGCGACGAGTCCGCCCTGCTGGTGGGCACCGCCGACGAGGGCTCCGACACGGGCAACGCCCGCGGCGGCACCCGGTTCGCGCCCGGGGACGAGGAGGAGGCGCTCTGGACCGTCCACCGGCCCGCCACCCGGTGGCGCAGGCTGTACCGGGTGGATCTGGCGTCGGGCGCGGCGCTGCGGGTCGGCCCCGGCGGCCTGAACGTGTGGGAGTTCGGCTGGCCGGGCCATGGGCCGATCGCGGCCGTGGTCTCGGCCGACCCGAGCGAGAACGGCTGGTACGACGCCCGGCTGGCCCTCATCGACGCCGAGTCGGGCACCGCGCGGACCGTCCACACCCCGAAGTGGCAGATCCAGTCACCCGCCCTCTCCGACGACGGGCGCACACTGGCCTTCGTCGAGGCACCGCAGAGCGACCGCACCCTGCTCGCCGGGGACATCACCCTGCTCGACCTGGAGACGGGGGCGATGGTCCGGCCCGCCCATGAGGCGGACGTCTCACGGCTGCGGTGGACGCGGGACGGCCGGCTGTTCTGGGCGGGGCTCGTGTCGCTGGAGAGCGCCTGCGGCTTCCTGCGCCGCGACGCGGCGGACGACTGGCTGGTGGACGAGTGCTGGCGCGGCCTGGTCACACTCGGCCGGGCCCACTGCGATCACGACGGCACCCTTGTCGTCGCCGCACTCCAGGCCCACGACCAGCCGCCGGAGCTGTGCGAGATGCGGCTCCCCGCGGCGGGGTCCACGGGCGGGCGCTCGGCGTCCTGGCGCCCGCTCACCCAGGTCAACGCGGGTCTCGCCGGGCGGGCGCCCGCCCACGAGAGGGTGCTGCGCTGGGTCTCGGGTGACGGCACCGAGATCCATGGCCTGCTGCTTCTGCCCGTGGACCGGGCGCCGGACCCGCTGCTCGTGGACGGGGCGCCGGACCCGCTGCCCCTGGTCGTCGTCGCGCACGGCGGCCCCACCAACGCCGCCACCTCGCTCTTCGCCCAGGGGACCCAGCGCGGCGACGCGCTGCTCCTCGCCCAGGCGGGCTGCGCCGTGCTGCTGCCCAATCCGCGCGGCTCGACCGGGCGCGGCCGGGAGTTCATGGCCGCGAACATCGGCGACCTGGGCGGCGGGGATCTGGCCGACCTGGAGGCGGGGGTGGCCGCACTCGTGGCCGC
>NZ_JASKYR010001192.1:0-2058 GCF_041028215.1 Streptomyces flavofungini | reverse complement strand
GTGCGGGCCGGGCGAGGTGTCGGCATGTGCTCCGGAGGTGCCCTGGGCCGTGGCGCCGGACATCCTGGCGGCGGACGTCCTGAAGGACCCGGTGCCGGACGGGGACGGCGAACGCTGGGCCACCAGCCGACCCGCCACCTCCCGCTGGGTGTGCCACTCGGCGAAGCCGAGTCTGCCGAGCAGCTCCGCCCGCCGCTTCAGCTCGGCGGCCAGGGACTGGGCGAACTCCCGCATGCGCACGGGGTCGTTGGCCACCAGGTGCGTCGTGACGTGCGGCAGGTCGGTGCAGACGCCGAGGCCCGCGCCCTGCCGCTCCGCGCCGCCGCCCGCGCCGCCGCTGTCCCGTCCGTCGACGAGCACGATGCCGAGCCGGTCGGGCCGCTCGGCGGCGGCGAGGGAGGCGGCGAGGGAGCGCAGCAGCTCGGTGCGCCCGCTGCCCGCGGGGCCCTCGGCGAGCAGATGCGGGCCGTCGGCCGCGAGGTCCGCGACGACGGGCCCTCGCGGTCCCGCCCCGAGCACCGCGAGGGCCCGCCCGCCGAGCGCCTCGGGGTCGTCGGCCGCCGCGGCCCAGCGCGCCATCAGTGAGGCGGGGGTGGCCCGGGCGAGGCCCAGCTCGTCCAGGAGCCGGGCGGCCTGGGGCAGCGGCGCGGACACGCGCGCGTGCCCCTCGCTGGGTGTGCCGTCCGAGCGCAGCGGCGCGAGGGCCCGCGCGAACCGCTCGGCCCAGGCGGCCGACACCGCGTCCACGGCGGCGACGGTGCCGTGCCCCGCCGGGCGCCCGCCCGCCGTCCGCATCAGCCGCAGCGCGGTCGCGACATCCCCGCTGAGCAGCGCCACGGCTCCGCACGCGCGAAAGGGCGGCGAGACGGCGCAGGCCGCTTCATAGGTGTCGAGGACCGGTGAGGCGGGTGAGGCGGCCTCGGTCTCCGCGAGGCAGACGACGTGGATTCCGGCGCGCGCGCCCTCCCCGGCGAGCCGGGTGGTGGCCTCCCGCAGACCGGCGGCTCCCGGGTCGCCGTCCACGATGACGACGGTGTGCGCCGCGGGGGCCGCCGCCCGGGCGCCGCCGGGCGCGGCCTCGTCGGCGATGCGGTCGTCGAGGCGGCGGAGCAGCTCGTCCGTGCGGGCGGTGGCCTGGTCGCGGTCGTAGGCCAGGAGGAGGCGGCAGTCCTGGCCGTGGGTGGGCCTGAGGTGCGGGAGCCAGCCGAGCCAGGACCACTCGGCGGTGCGCTGCGCGGTGGTCCGTGTCCGGTCCGTGCTGATCAGCACGGTCTCCAGGGTGTCGGGGGAGTGGAGCGCGGCGAGCTGCGCGATGACCGCTCTGGCCAGGCCGCTCAGCCGCTCGCGGGGCCCGGCGAGGCCGAGCGCGCCCGCCTCGCGCAGGCTGACCGTGACCGGCACGGCGGGCAGCAGCCCCTGGTCGCCGGGGCCCACCCGGTCGACCGTGCCGAGCCGCACCGCGAGGGCCTCGGGGTGGTCGGGGCCGCGCTCCCAGAGGCGGGGTCCCGGGCCGAGCGCCGTGAGCAGCAGGGCCGCCGGATCGGGCCAGGACTCCGGGGTCCGTGCGGCGGCGGCCACGGCGAGCTCCTCCGGGGTGGGCTCGGGGGCGCCGCCGGACACCCCGTCGTCGAAGCCGTCGAAGCCGTCGAAGCCGTTGAAGCCATCGCATCCGTCGAAGCCGTCGGGGCCGTCGTGTTCGTAGATGTCGCGCGCGTCGCCGCGGCCCTGCTCGCCGTCCCTGCCCCCGGTCAGGCGCCGGGCCCAGGCGGAGAGGCCACCGCGTCTGCGCAGGGAGCGGGGCACCGTGGTCCCGCGCGGGGGCGTGCCCGTGCGCGTCCGCTCGGCGCCGGGCGCGCCGCCCTGCGCCGGGACGCTGCCCGCGTCGTGGCCCCCCGCGGCGTACGCCCAAGGACTCCGGCGGTCCGTACGCCCCCCGGTCCGCCGTGGACGGGTAAGTGCCGAGGGGGCCCGGTGCGTCGTGTGCCGACCCCGCCGCGCCGCCGTCGCCCGCGGCGCCCCAGCCCGCCGAGCCGTACGCGTGGTGGCCCGGGTCTCGGG
>NZ_JASKYR010001191.1:0-1419 GCF_041028215.1 Streptomyces flavofungini | reverse complement strand
CCTTGGCGGCGGGGCCCTCGCGGCCGGGCGCACGGCCGGGCGCTCACTCCCCGGTGGCCTCCACGATCACCAGGGTTCCCCGGCTCCCCGGCCGCACGGCGTGCGGCACACCGGCCGCCACCACGTACATCTCGCCCGCACCGACCGACACCTCCCGTCCGCCGACGAGCAGTTCGAGCGTCCCGTCCATCACCAGCAGGGCCTCGGCGGCGGCGTGCGTCTCCACCTCGACGGGCAGTTCGTCCATGCGCAGCACCTTGACGCACGCCGTTCCCACCGCGCCGAGCGGACGCGAGTTCCAGGCGTCCGGCAGTGCCGCCGCGATCTCGTTCACATTGCTCAGGCTCATGCCGGGGAACCTACCTGAGCAGGCAGAACGCTGGGTCGACCGTTCGGTAAAGCCTGCTGGCGCGAGGCCGCTAGTACGCCGAAGCCGTCACCGGGTAGTGGTCGGACAGGTTGGTGTACGTGTACTTCCTGCCCCAGCTCGACACCGTCCAGGGAGCGCTCTGCTCCTTGATCACGTCGTTCCGCCAGTGGGCCGGGCGGGCGTGGCCCGCGCGGTGGAGGATGTGGTCGAGGTCCTCGCGGGGGTCGTCCGGGTAGCGCTCGGCGGCGATGGAGTTGTCCCGGGTGTCGAAGGAGTACGGGTGGCCGGTGCGGGAGTCGGCCGGGGCGAGGCCGCCGTCCGCGAGCATCGAGGCGTACTCGGGGCTGTGGCCGTCGACGTTGAAGTCGCCCGCCACGATGACCTGTTCGTCCGCCGGGATCCTCTTGGCGTCCAGGAAGGCGTCGAGCTCCTTGAACTGCTTCGCGCGCGTCGCCGCCGCCTCGCCGTCGCCGCAGCCGGGGTCGGTGGACTGGGTGTGGGTGCCCACCACGTGCGCCTTGACGCCGTTCACGTCGAGCACGGCGTAGACGAAGCCCTTGTTGGAGTACGCGTCGGAGCCGCAGGCGTCCTTGTAGACGTACTGCTCCTTGCGGAGCACCGGCCACTTGCTGAGGACCGTCACGCCGCCGTCCTCCGGCGCCACGGCCGAGTACGCGCCGCCGGTCGCGTCCCACCCGCTCTTCGAGCGGCCGAGCACGGGCGTCTGGTGCGGATAGCGGCCCGCCGCCGCGGACTTCAGCGCGTCGGACGCGGAGTTGTCGAACGCCTCCTGGAGCACGACGACGTCCTGCCCCTGGAAGAACCCGGCCGCCGGTATGGCCCCGGCCCGGTGGTCCTGGCCCCAGTTCGGATAGAGCGTCTTGCTGAACAGGAAGGTGTTGTACGTGAGCACCTTGAGCGGCGGCGGGGCGGCGGCCGCTTCGGCGGACGGGGCGGTGGCGGCCAGCGTGGCCGCCGCGAGCACGGCGGCGACCGCGGCGGCGTGGGACGAGCGCGGCGCTGAGTACGGCAAGGCGGGCTCCCTGGGG
>NZ_JASKYR010001190.1:0-1453 GCF_041028215.1 Streptomyces flavofungini | reverse complement strand
GCGCCACGCCCTCCGTCTTCCCCTTACTCCGGGAGCCCCACGTGCGCGCACGACACCTGGCCGTCACCGCCTCCCTCGCCGCCCTGACGGCCGCGGGCCTGACGCTGCCGCTCGCCGGTACCGCGAGCGCGGCCTCCGCCCCGAAGGGCGACTTCAACGGCGACGGCTACGCCGACCTCGCCGTCGGCGTGCCCGAGGCCACGGCCGGCGGCAAGGCCGGGGCCGGTTACGTCAACGTCGTCTGGGGCGGCGCCTCCGGCCTCGGCAAGCACGGCTCCACCACTGTCAGCCAGGCCACGGCGGGCGTGCCCGGCACCGTCGAGGCGGGCGACGCGTTCGGCGCGGCCGTCGCGTCGGACGACATGAACGGCGACGGCTACACCGACCTGGTCGTCGGTACGCCCGACGAAGACGTCGACGGCACCCTGAACGCGGGCACCGTGGCCGTCGTATGGGGCTCCGCGACCGGCTTCAAGGGCGGCTTCACCGCCGCCAAGGGCAGCTCCGAGGACACCCGCTACGGAGCGCTGCTCACCACCGGCGACTTCGACAAGGACGGCGACAAGGACATCGCCCTCAGCTCGCGCGGCGAGGAGAGCGGCGCGCTGCGGATGCGGCCGGGGCCGTTCACCGCGGGCTCCCCCGGCGCGCTCACCGCCATCGAGAGCTGGCACTTCGGCGGGCCCACCGCGGTCACCTCCGGTGACTTCGACGGGGACGGCGGCGCCGACATCGCCGTGTCGTACAACGGCCTGGAGATCAGCGGCACCACGGTCCTGAACAGGGCGTCCGGCACCTGGAAGCGCACCTGGCGCTCCGCCGACAGCAGCAGGACCGCGCTGGCCACCGGCGACTTCGACGCCGACGGCACCGCCGACCTCGCCATCGGTGACGTACGGCCCAATCCCGAGGTCGAGGGGACGGCCTGCGAGGACCGCCTCGGCGGCGCCATCCTCACGGTGTACGGGAAGAAGGGCGGGGCGCTCGGCGCCGGCGGCTCCTCCTGCACCACGCAGGACTCCCCGGGCGTCGACGGCACGGCGGAGGCCGAGGACGACTTCGGCGCGCACCTCGCGGCGGCCGACCTCGACCAGGACGGCAAGGACGAGCTGACCGCCGGAGCGGACACCGAGGCGGTCGGCACCGCCAGGAGCGCGGGCACCTTCTGGTTCCTGGCCGCCTCCGGAGCGGGATCGCGTCTCGCGGGCCCCGCGTTCAGCCAGAACTCCGCGGACGTGGCGGGCACGGCGGAGACCGGCGACCGCCTCGGCGCGGCCCTCACGACCGGCGACTACAACGGCGACACCCACCCCGACCTCGCGGTCGGCGCGCCGGGCGAGGACGGCAAGGGCGGCGTCTGGTACGCCCAGACCCCGAAGGACGGCCCGAACCCGCCGATCACGTCGGTGACGCCGGGGAAGCTTGGGCTTTCGGGGGCGAAGGGGTACGGGGC
>NZ_JASKYR010000119.1:0-13373 GCF_041028215.1 Streptomyces flavofungini | reverse complement strand
CCCTCCCACTCCGAACGGAACCGTCATGCCCCGACCAAGCCCCGCCCCGATCGCCCTGCTCGTCCCCCTGGCCCTGCTGCTCTCCGCCTGCGCGGGCACCTCGTCCGCCGGCACCTCGGTGGGGGGCGCGGGCGGCGGTACCGACGGCTCGGGGTCGCTCACCCTTGAGGTCGGCGACCAGCGGGGCGGCTCCGAGGCCGTGCTGCGCGCCGCCGGGGAACTGGACGACCTGAAGTACAAGATCCGCTGGTCCACCTTCACCTCGGGGCCGCCTCTCCTTGAGGCCGTCAACGCCAAGGCCGTCGACGTCGGCGCCGTGGGCAACACCCCGCCGGTCTTCGCGGCGGGCGCCGGTTCGAAGATCTCCGTAGTCGCCGCCAGCCATGGCACGGCGGCGGGCGACACGATCCTGGTCCCGAACGACTCGCCGCTGAAGAGCCCGCGGGAACTCAAGGGCAGGTCCGTGGCCGTGGCGCAGGGTTCGTCGGCGCACTTCCAGCTCATCGCCTCGCTCAAGAAGGCGGGCCTCGGGTTCAAGGACGTCAAGGTCAAGTACCTTCAGCCCGCCGATGCCCTGGCCGCTTTCACCAGCGGCAAGGTGGACGCCTGGGCCGTCTGGGACCCGTACAGCTCGCAGATCCTGCGCGGCAAGAAGGGCCGCGTCCTGACCGACGGGGACGGTCTGGTGAACGGCCTCAGCTTCCAGGTGGCGGCGCCCGGCGCACTGAAGGACAAGAAGAAGTCCGCGGCGATCTCGGACTACCTCAGGCGGCTGCGCAAGGCGCAGGACTGGGTCTTCGAGCACCCCGAGGCATGGGCGAAGGTCTGGGCGAAGGACACGGGACTGCCCTACGAGGTGGCACTCGACGCGGTCAAGCGCACCAACGGCACCCGGGTCCCGGTGGCCGTGGACAAGAACGTGGTCACGTCCGAGCAGGAGATCGCGGACACCTTCACCGCTCTGAAGCTGATCCCGCGCCGCATCGACTTCGGCGACTTCGTAGACACCCGCTTCAACGGCGATCTGCCGCCCTCCACCACCAAGCCGCGCACGTACCGCAAGGAGTCCTGACATGACCGTCCACCTGCACTGGTTCCTGCCGACCGGCGGCGACGGCCGTACCCTCGTCGACCGGCACGCGTACACCGACGGCGGCATCACGCGCTCCCGCGTCACTCCGGTGAGCGGTGTGCGGGCCCCCGACATCGAGTACCTGGCCCAGATCGCCAAGGCCGCCGAGCAGTTGGGCTTCGAGGCCGTGCTCACGCCGACCGGGACGTGGTGCGAGGACGCCTGGCTGACGACGGTCGCCCTCGCCCAGCACACGGAGCGGCTGAAGTTCCTCGTCGCCTTCCGGCCCGGCGTCATCTCCCCCGTCCTCGCCGCGCAGATGGCGGCCACATACCAGCGCATCACGCGTGGACGGCTGCTCCTCAACGTCGTCACCGGCGGTGACTCGACCGAACAGCGCCGGTTCGGCGACCACTTGGACCACGACCGGCGCTATGCGCGCACCGACGAGTTCCTCTCGGTCGTACGCGGCGTCTGGAGCGGTCAGCCGTACGACTTCCGCGGCGAGCACTACCAGGTCGACGGCGGCCTGACGGCGCTGCCGCCGGACCCGCTGCCGGAAATCTTCTTCGGGGGGTCGTCCCCGGCGGCCGGGCCCGTCGCGGCACGCCACACGGACGTCTATCTGACCTGGGGCGAGCCGCCGGAGCAGGTCAAACAGAAGATCGACTGGATTCGGGGGCTCGCCGAGGCGGAGGGGCGCACGGTCCGCTTCGGCATCCGGCTCCACACCATCTCCCGCGACTCGGCCGCGGAGGCGTGGACGACGGCGAACCGCCTGCTCGACGACCTCGACCCGGACACCATCGCCGCCGCCCAGGAAGCACTGGGGCGCAGCGAGTCGGTGGGCCAGCAGCGGATGCTCGCGCTGCACGGCGGCTCCCGCGACAAGCTGGAGATCTCGCCCAACCTGTGGGCCGGTGTCGGCCTGGTGCGCGGGGGCGCGGGCACCGCCCTGGTCGGCAGTCACGCGGATGTCGCCGACCGGATCGAGGAGTACCACGCGCTCGGCGTCGAACACTTCGTGCTCTCGGGCTACCCGCATCTGGAGGAGGCGTACTGGTTCGGCGAGGGCGTCATCCCCGACCTGGCCCAACGCGGCCTGCTGCCACGCATCCCGGCCTCGCCACTCACCGGAGGGCCCGCCGCCAACGGCCGCCCGGCCTCCGCCCCGGGCGGGGCTCCGCTGCTGGTCGCCGGGGGACGCTAGTCCCGGACCCGTCCGTATCGGGCCACGGGACGCGCCCCGCTCGGGCCGGGAAGATCAGGCGGCGCCGACGGGTTAGTAGAAATGTGAATGACAACACCGGGGCACGAGAAGCGGCAGGCGGCGCGGCAGCACCCGAGGTGAGGCCCGGGACGGCGTCGGAGGTCGCGTCCGGGGCCGCTGCGCCCGAGGCGGCGTCCGAGGTGGACGTCGTCGTCATCGGCGCCGGGCAGGCGGGCCTGTCCGCCGCCTACCACCTGCGCCGGACCGGCCTCGCACCGGACCGGGACTTCGTGGTCCTCGACCACGCGCCCCGGCCCGGCGGCGCGTGGCAGTTCCGATGGCCCTCCCTGACGTACGGCAAGGTCCACGGCATGCACGCGCTGCCGGGCATGGAGCTGACCGACGCCGACCCCGCACGCCCGTCCTCGGAGGTCATAGGCGCCTACTTCGCGGCGTACGAGGACCGCTTCGACCTGCGAGTACGCCGCCCCGTCGAGGTGCACAAGGTGCGCGAGGGCGACGCCGGGCGGCTGCTCGTGGAGACCTCGGCGGGCAGCTGGTCGACGCGCGCGCTGATCAACGCGACCGGTACCTGGGACCGCCCGTTCTGGCCCCGCTACCCGGGCCAGGAGACGTTCCGAGGACGGCAGTTGCACACCGCCGTCTACCCGGGGCCCGAGGCCTTCGCGGGCCGGCGCGTCATCGTCGTCGGCGGCGGCGCCTCGGGCACGCAGCACCTGATGGAGATCGCCCCGTACGCGGCGGAGACCACCTGGGTCACCCGGCGGCCGCCGGTCTTCCGCGAGGGTCCCTTCACCGAGGACTGGGGCCGCTCGGCCGTCGCCATGGTCGAGGAACGCGTACGCCAGGGCCTGCCGCCCCGCAGCGTGGTCTCGGTGACCGGCCTGCCGGTGAACGACGCGATCCGGCAGGCACGGGCCTCCGGGGTCCTCGACCGGCTGCCGATGTTCGACCGCATCACGCCGACCGGCGTCGAGTGGGACGACGGACGCCGGGTCGACGCCGACGTCATCCTCTGGGCGACGGGCTTCCGCGCGGCGATCGACCACCTGGCGCCCCTGCGGCTGCGCGAGCCGGGCGGCGGCATCCGTATGGAGGGCACCCGGGCCGCCGCCGATCCCCGCGTCCACCTGGTCGGCTACGGCCCTTCGGCGAGCACGATCGGCGCCAACCGGGCGGGCCGGGCCGCCGTACGCGACATCCACCGGCTGCTCGCCCAGGCCCCGGTGACGGCCTGAGCGACGCCGCCGGGCCGCGTACGGGCCGCGCCCCGCTACTGCCCGACCCGTCCGTCCACGCACTCACGCAGCAGGTCGGCGTGGCCGCAGTGGCGGGCGTACTCCTCGATCCTGTGCACCAGCAGCTCGCGGACGGCGATCTGCTCCCTGCCCACACGCGCGCCGAGGTCCTGGTGCTCGGCGAGCACGGCATCGGTGGCCGCCTGCTCGCGCTCCAGGTCCGCGAACGCGGCGTCGACCACGGCCTGCTCGGCGACGGCCCCTTCGAAGTCGGCGTCCCGCTTGCCGTACAGCTTCGGCACCGGGTCGCCCTCGGTGATCCAGTTGCGCCAGTCCCGCTCCACCTCGACGAGGTGCCGGACCAGGCCGAGCAACGACATCGTGGACGGCGGCACCGACCTGCGGGCCAACTGCTCCGCGTTCAGACCCTCGCACTTCATCCGCAGGGTCAGGCGGTAGCTCGTGAGGTAGTCGAGCAGCGTCGCGAGCTCGCCCTCCGGAGCGTCACCGTCGCTTTCACGGGGGTCGTCGTCCGGGTCGACCCACATGTCGGGGTAGACACTCGCCTGGGTCCATCGCGCCGCGCCATCACTCATGCGCGTCATGATGGTCGGCGCGCATACACGTCCGCCAGTCTTTTTATCCACCGGACACGCCCCCTGTCCGGGCCGCCCGGCCCGGTGACAGACGCCCGGAAGTGCCCGGGGCCCAGTGGTCAGCTCTGCTTGCTCACGTCGTTGAACTCCTTGACGTTCCTCTGGTGCTCCTCGTAGTTCGCCGTGAAGCGCGTGTCGCCCGGCTTCACCGTCACGAAGTACAGCCAGTCCCCGGCCGGCGGACTGGCCGCGGCCCGCATCGCCGCATCGCCCGGATTGCCGATCGGCGTGGGCGGCAGGCCCATGCGCGCGTAGGTGTTGTAGGGGCTGTTGATCTTCGTGTCGCGGTCGCTGGTGATCAGCGTGGAGCGGTTGAGGGCGTAGTTGACGGTGGAGTCCATCTGGAGGGGGATTCCCTGGTCGAGGCGGTTGTAGATGACGCGGGCCACCTTCCCCATCTCCTCCTCGGAGCCCGCCTCGGCCTCGATCATGCTGGCGATGGTGACCGTCTGGTAGACGTTCACCGCGTTGCGGTCGGCGCCCGCCGCGACACTGCCGCCCTCGTACTTCTTGTTCGCGGTGTTCACCATGAACGAGAGCACGGATGCCGGAGTCGACTTCGAGTTCAGCGGATACGTCGCCGGGAACAGATAACCCTCGGGGTTGCCGCGTGCCTCCGCGGGGAGCTTCAGTCCCGCCTTGGGCACCGCCTGTTTCGTGGTCCCCGCCGGCACCCGCAAAGCCTTGTCCACCGCTTCGTACACCTGTCCCGAGCGCCAGCCTTCCGGGATGGTCAGGGTCTCGGGCCGTGCGTCGTCGTCCGGGAGCAGCAGTGGTACCGCCACGGCGGTGGCCACCACGGCGGCTCCGCCCGCGATCAGGGCGATCCGCCCCCGCCGCGTCAGTCGAACAGTGCCCCGTCTCTTGCCCCAGCGCGGGCGCGGAATCTTGGTCTGCATGCCGGAACGGTACCCCGCAAATGGGGGCATTCCCGGCATATCTTCATGTCGCGGGCTCCAGTTGAGCGTCCCGGCGCACGAGGGCCGCATAACGGCCGTCGCGCTCCATGAGCTCCTCGTGCGTACCCCGCTCGGCGGTACGCCCGCCGTCCAGGACGACGATCTGGTCGGCGCCGCGGACCGTGGAGAGCCGGTGGGCGATGGTCAGGGTGGTGCGATCGGCGGAGAGCGCGTCGATCGCCTCCTGCACCGCCCGCTCCGTGCGGGTGTCCAGGGCGCTGGTGGCCTCGTCGAGGATGAGGACCGGCGGATCGCGCAGGATCGTGCGGGCGATGGCGAGCCGCTGCTTCTCACCGCCCGAGAAGCGATGGCCGCGCTCCCCGACCACGGTGTCGTACCCGTCGGGCAGCGACGCGATGTGCTCGTGTATCTGGGCGGCGCGGGCCGCGGCGACCAGCTCCTCCTCGGTGGCGTCGGGCTTGGCGAAGCGGAGATTGTCGGCGACCGAGGCGTGGAAGAGGTACGTCTCCTGGGAGACCACGCCGATCGCGCGGGAGAGGGTGTCGAAGTCCAGGTCGCGCACATCGACCCCGTCGAGGGTGACGCGGCCGCCCGTGACGTCGTACAGCCTGGGCACGAGATGGCTCAGGGTGGACTTCCCGGAGCCGGTGGGCCCGACCACGGCGAGGCTGCCGCCCGCGGGTATGGCCACATCGATGCCCTGGAGCGTCGGTCCGGACTTCTCGTCGTAGCGGAACTCGACGTTCTCGAAGCGGACTTCCCCCTTGATCTTGTCCAGGCGGACCGGGTGGTCCGGCTCGGTGATGTCGACCTCCAGGTCGAGGTACTCGAAGATGCGCTGGAAGAGCGCCAACGAGGTCTGGATCTGCACGCCGGTGGAGAGCAGGCTCACGGTCGGCCGGAACAGGCCCTGCTGGAGCGAGACGAAGGCGACGAGGGTGCCTATGGAGACGGTCGGGCCACCCATCTGGAAGGCGAGACCGGCGCTCCAGTAGATGACGGCGGGCATGGCGGCCATCACGATCGAGATGACGGCCATCCGCCAGCGGCCCGCCATGTTCGAACGGATCTCCAGGTCGACGAGGCGCTCGGACTCGTCCGCGAAGGACCTGGTGAGCGAGTCGGCCCGGCCCATGGTGCGGCCGAGGACGATGCCGCTCACGGAGAGCGACTCGGTCACCGTCGCGGCCATCGCGGCCATCTGCTTCTGGCGCTGCGTGGCTATCTTCTTGCGCTCACGGCCGACGCGGCGGCTGATCCACACGAACACGGGGAGCAGCAGCAGCGAGACGACCGTCAGCCGCCAGTCGAGGGCGAGCATCGCGACGATCGTGGCGATCACGCTCGTCAGATTGGACACCAGCGACGTCGCGGTGGAGGTGACGGTCGCCTGCATGCCGCCGATGTCATTGGCGATCCGGGACTGGACCTCGCCCGTGCGCGTGCGGGTGAAGAAGGCGAGCGACATGCTCTGGAGCCGGCCATAGACCGCGGTGCGCAGGTCGTGCATGACCCGCTGGCCCACGGAGGTGCTGATCAGGGTCTGGAGGACACCGAAGACACTGGTGACCACCGCGCTGAGGATCATGCCCAGCGCGAGCAGGCTCAGCAGACCCGTGCGCCCCTGCGGGATCGCGGTGTCGAGGATTTCCTTGAGCAGGAAGGGGGTGGCGACCGAGACCAGCGAAGCGGCGCAGACCAGCAGGCCGACGAGCGCGAGGCGGGCGCGGTAGGGACGGAAGAGGCGGAGGATTCGGCGCATCTGGCGCGGCGGCTCCTGACCGGGGGCCTGGGGCGGCGGCGTCCAGGTGGGTTCGTCGTGACGCATGGGCTCCTACGGGATACGGGACGGAAGTCGGCAGAGGTGACCGACGATGACTCAGAGAGCATAGCTCACTGTTACCTATACTCACAATGCACAAGGTCCTGATAAAGTTCCCGCATGAACACCCCGGACCCCGACGGCCTGCTCGCCGAACAGTTGCTGCGGCTGACCCGCAGGCTCCAGCGGATCCAGAAACGGCACCTGGTGCCGGTCGGCATCACCCCCGCACAGTCCCGCCTCCTGCGCACCCTCGCGCACTACGAGACGCCGCCCCGCATGGCGGACCTCGCCGAGCGCCTGGAAGTGGTCCCCCGTGCCGTGACCACGCTGGTCGACGGCCTGGAGTCCGGCGACCTCGTGCGCCGCGTGCCCGACCCCACCAACCGCAGGGTGATCCGGATCGAGCTGACCGACGCCGGGCTCGAAGCCCTCGGCGAGCTGCGCCGCGCCCGCCGGGCCGCCGCGGAGGACATCCTGGCTCCCCTGGACACCGAGCAGCGCGCCCAACTCGGCGGTCTGCTGAACGCACTGTTCGACGTGCCGGACGTCCGGCGCTGCTGACATGGCCGACGCGGTGGACACTCGGCGCTGCTGACATGGCCAACGCAGTGGACACTCGGCGCTGCTGACATGGCCGACGCGGTGGACACTCGGCGCTGCTGACGGCCGCGGCCCCCGGCACCCGGCGCTGCCAACATGACAGCCGCACCGGACACTCGGCGCATCCCACGCTGCTGAAGTGGCCGACGCGCCGCATATTCGGCGGCGCCCCCGAGCACGTATCCGCACGTATCCCCTTACGTTGGGTCCATCAGCACTCGCGCCGGATCGTGTCCCGAGGAGAGCCCATGCCGCTGCTGGAGCCCCGACCGGACGCCCTGCGCCCGACGACGCGCGAGGGAGGCCCGGCGGCCGACCGCGTGCCGGACGGGCGGGCCGCTGGCACCCCCGAGCCGCTGCGGTCCGAACTGATCGCGCTGCTCGGCCCGGACAAGGTCCTGACCAACATCTCGGACCTGGTGCGGTACGCGTCGGACGCGAGTCCGTACCGGTTCCTGCCGCAGGTCGTGATCGTCCCCGAGGACATCGACGACGTCTCAGCGGTCCTCTCCTACGCTCACGGAAAGGGCCGCGAGGTCGTCTTCCGCGCGGCGGGCACCTCGCTGAACGGCCAGGCTCAGGGCGAGGACATCCTGGTCGACGTCCGCAAGCACTGGTCCGGCATCGAGGTGCTGGGCGCGGGCGAGCGGGCCCGCATCCGTCCCGGCACGACGGTGGTGCGCGCCAACGCCACGCTCTCCCGGTACGGCCGGGTCCTCGGCCCCGACCCGGCGAGCGCCATCGCCTGCACCCTCGGCGGCGTCGTCGCGAACAACGCATCGGGCATGACGGCGGGCACCACTCGGAACTCCTACCGCACGGTCGCCTCACTCACCTTCGTCCTGCCCTCGGGCACAGTCGTGGACACAGCGGCCCCGACCGCCGACGAGGAGCTGGCACGCGCCGAACCCGCCCTGTGCCAAGGCCTTCTCGCGATCAAGCGGGAGATCGAGGCGGACGCCGATCTCGTCGCCCGCATCCGCGCCAAGTACCAGATCAAGAACACCAACGGCTACCGCCTGGACGCCTTCCTCGACGGCTCCACTCCCGTCGAGATCCTGCGCGGATTGATGGTCGGCTCCGAGGGCACCTTCGGGTTCCTCTCGGAGATCGTCTTCGACACGCTCCCGCTGGACCGGTACACGACCACCGCCCTGCTCTTCTTCCCCTCACTGCCCGCGGCCGCCGCGGCGGTACCGGTGTTCAACGCCGCGGGCGCGCTCGCTGTCGAACTGATGGACGGCAACACCCTGCGGGCCTCGGTCAGCGTGCAGGGCGTGCCCGCCGACTGGGCGGCGCTACCCAAGTCAACGACCGCTCTTCTCGTGGAGTTCCGCGCACCCGACGAGGCCACCCGCGAGGCGTACGAGGCCGCCGCCGCCAAGGCCCTCGATGGCCTGGAGCTGGTGACGCCCGCGCCCTCGGTGACGAACACCTTCACGCGCGACGCCAAGACCATCGGCGGCTACTGGAAGGCCCGCAAGGCCTTCGTCACCGCCGTCGGCGGTTCCCGCCCCACGGGCACGACGCTGATCACAGAGGACTTCGCGGTACCGCCGGGACGGCTGGCCGAGGCCTGCGAAACCCTCCTCGAACTGCAGACGCGGCACGGCTTCGACGCCGCCGTCGCGGGCCACGCGGCCCACGGCAACCTGCACTTCCTGCTCGCCTTCGACGCGGGACTGCCGTCCGACGTGGACCGCTACGCCGCCTTCATGGACGAGTTCTGCCGCCTGACCGTGGAGAGGTTCGACGGCTCCCTCAAGGCCGAGCACGCCACCGGCCGCAACATCGCGCCCTTCCTCGAACTGGAATGGGGCCCCAAGGCCACCGAACTGATGTGGCGCACCAAGCAGGTCATCGACCCGGACGGGGTGCTCGCCCCGCGCGTCGTCCTCGACCGCGACCCGAAGGCGCACCTGCGCGGCCTGAAGAGCATTCCGAAGGTGGAGCTCATCGCCGACCCGTGCATCGAGTGCGGCTTCTGCGAACCGACCTGCCCGAGCGAGGACCTCACCACCACGCCGCGTCAACGGATCGTGCTGCGCCGCGAGATGATGCGCCAGCCCGCGGGCTCCCCCGTCGAGGACGGTCTCGTGGACGCGTACGGCTACGACGCCGTCGACACCTGTGCCGGCGACTCGACCTGCAAACTGGCGTGCCCGGTCGGCATCGACACGGGTGCCCTGATGAAGGACTTCCGGCACGCGCGTCACTCGCCCCGAGAGGAGCGGATCGCCGCCCTGACCGCGAAGAACTTCAAGGCCGTCGAGGCCTCCGCGCGGCTCGCGGTGGCCGCCGCCGACCGCATCGGCGACCGGCTGCTCACCGCGGTGACCCGCACGGCCCGCAGGGCGGTCCGCCCCGATCTCGTCCCGGAGTGGCTGCCGCAGATCCCTGGGGCGGCGGCCCGCAGGCTGCCGCGCACCACGCGCACGGGCGCGTCGGCCGTCTACTACCCGGCTTGCGTCAACCGCATCTTCGGCGGACCTGGCGACCGTTCCCTGCCCGAGGCCGTCGTCGCCGTCTCCTCGCGCGCGGGCCGGCCGGTCTGGATCCCCGACGACGTCGCGGGCACCTGCTGCGCGACGATCTGGCACTCCAAGGGCTACGAAGCGGGCAACAGGGTCATGGCCAACCGCATCGTCGAGGCGGCCTGGGGCTGGACCGCGGGCGGCCGCCTGCCATTGGTCGTCGACGCCTCCTCGTGCACGCTCGGCATCGCGCACGAAGTGGTGCCGTACCTGACCGCCGACAACATCGCCCTTCACCACGAGCTGACGGTCGTCGACTCCATCGTCTGGGCCGCCGATGAGCTGCTCCCCCATCTCACCGTGCACCGCAGGATCGGCTCCGCCGTCCTCCACCCGACCTGCTCCATGCAGCATCTCGGCGACGAGGCACAGCTTCGCGCCGTGGCCGAGGCGTGCGCGGAGGAGGTGACCGTGCCCGACGACGCGGGGTGCTGCGCCTTCGCGGGCGACCGCGGCATGCTCCACAAGGAGCTGACGGAGTCGGCCACCCGCAAGGAGGCCGCGGAGATCGCGGGCCGCCCCTTCGAAGCGCACCTCTCGGCGAACCGCATGTGCGAGATCGGCATGGACCATGCGACGGGGCGGGGGTACTACTCCGCGCTCCTTGAGCTGGAGCGGGCCACGCGACCGTAGCCCGAGCCCATGCCCCGAATCCGCGGCCCACACCCGTGGACCACAACCGTGGCCCACACCCCTGACCCGGTGTCGGCTGCGGCTGCGGCTGCGGCTGCGGCTGCGGCTGCGGAAGTCCATGAAGTCACGGCGGAAGTCCAACCCTCTGACCGCTTCCGCCCCTTGCGCCTCCCCTAGCGCCCCTAACAGGGTGGCTGTCGCCCCCCCAGTGGTAGAGACCAGCCGCCCTTCAGCTACGGAGGTCCGATGCACGACGAGAACGCGACACCGACTCCCGACGCCACCTCCCCCGACAGCCTCGCCGAGGGTACGGCGGAGGCCACGGCGGGAGACGGCCACTCGCGCCGCGCGGTGCTCCGCACGGCGGGCCTCGCCGGGGCCGGCATCGGCGTCGGCGCCTTCACGGGCGGTACGGCACACGCGGACGCGCCCAGCACCGTACCGGCCGCCACGCCGGATGCCGTCCCGGCATCGGAGGACACGGCGCAGGCCCCTGCCCGCAAGGGCCGCACCATGATCGGGGTCCCGTTCGAGCGGCGCTCCACGGTGCGGGTCGGCATCGTCGGTCTCGGCAACCGCGGCGGCTCCATGATCGACCTGTTCCTCGCCGTCCCGGGCGTACGAGTGGTGGCCCTCTGCGACCCGGTCAAGGACAAGACCGCGGCCGCCGCGAAGAAGGTCACGGCCGCGGGCCAGCCGGCTCCGGCGACGTACACCAAGGGTGATCACGACTACGAGAACCTGTGCAAGCGCGGGGACATCGACTTCGTGTACGTGGCCACGCCCTGGGACTTCCACTTCGAGATGGCCAAGACGGCGATGCTGAACGGCAAGCACGTCGGTGTGGAGTGCCCCATCGCACTGCGCCTCGACGAACTCTGGGAACTCGTCGACCTCTCGGAGCGCACGCGCAGACACTGCATGCAGTTGGAGAACTGCTGTTACGGCAGGAACGAGATGCGCGTCCTGCGCATGGCCCACGCGGGCAAGTTCGGCGATCTCCTGCACGGCGCGGGCGCCTATAACCACGATCTGCGCGGCCTCATGTTCGACCCCGACTACTACGAGGGCCCTTGGCGCCGCCTCTGGCACACCCGGCTCCGCGGGGACCTCTACCCCAATCACGGCTTCGGTCCCGTCGCCAACTACATGGACGTCAACCGGGGCGACCGCGCCACCCATATCTCCAGCTTCGGCACGCCCGCCCTCGGCCTCGCGCAGTACCGCAAGGAACACATGCCCGCGGGCGACCCGAGCTGGAAGGAGACCTACATCGAGAGCGACCGCACCATCAGCCTCGTCCAGACGGCGAAGGGCCGCGTCATCCGTTTGGAGCACGACGTCTCCACGCCCCACCCCTACAGCCGCATCAACAGTCTGGGCGGCACGGCGGGCGTCTTCGAGGACTACCCGGAACGCATCTACATCGAGCCCGACCACACCAACGACGAGTGGGGCGACTTCGCCAAGTACGCCGACTTCGACCACTGGCTGTGGAAGGAGCACTCCAACCCGCCCGGCGGCCACGGCGGCATGGACTACATCATGGTCTTCCGCCTGATGCAGACCATGCGCCTCGGCCTCGTCCCCGACTTCGACGTGTACGACGCCGCGACGTGGACGGCGCCCGTGCCGCTGAGCCATCTCTCGATCAAGGCCAAGGGGGCGCCGCAGGCGATACCCGACTTCACCCGCGGACTCTGGAAGAAGGCACGCCCGGGAATGGACTCGGAGAAGCCGAAGGAGTAGCGACGGAGCAGCCGATCAGCAGCGGCGACGGCCGACCATCAGGGCTCCCTGTCCGGTGGCCAGGGTCCGGCCATGGCAAGGGCCGTCGCCGTACCGCCGGTAGCGCTCACGTGGGGGCGGTCTTGCGGTTGGCTTGGCGGCCTGCGCGTCGAGTGCCGCTTTCCCTTGCCCGCCTGCGCGGTTGCGGTGATCGCCCGATGCCCACAGAACACCAGGAGCGGCACGCGGTGGGCACCTGACGCCTTACGCCGCGAGGTTCGCCTTGTCTCCCATCACTACGACCGGATGCTGCTTCGGATCCAGCGTACGCAGCAGATGCGCCATGCCCTCCTTGGACAGGCTCACGCACCCCGACGTACCGCTGCCGTGGTCCATGTGCAGCCAGATACTCCCGCCCTTGGCCTGGCCCTGTGGACGCGTCGGGTCGTTGGGCGGGGTGCCCTTGGCGCGGTTGTAGTCAATGGCGATCACGTAGTCGAAGTCGTGCCAGTGGGTCTTCGGCCAGTAGTGCGGCGCCTGCATGGACACGGACTTCGTGTAGGGGATCTTGGCACCGGGGTCCGCGAGAACACCGCCCGCGTCGGTGAGCGTGAACACGCCGACTGGGCTGCGCTTGTCGTTCTCGTGGTGGTCGGTGGTCCACCCCCTCTTGCCGTTGTGCGCGGGCCAGCTCCGGTCCTTCGACCACGTCTTGTCCGTTTTGGATGACTTCGTATAGAGCACCACGGTCGACTCCGCGGAGTTCGCACCGTCTCCGTAGACCGCCACCACCTGCCGGGATTCCTTCGGAATCCGCGACTGCAACCGGTCACCCACATCGGGGATCCGCTTGGCGTCGGCGGCCCGCACCTGGGCGTCGTCCCCGCCCGCCCCCTTGCCCTGTCCCGAGACCGCGCCGTCGCCGCTCCCACAGGA
>NZ_JASKYR010001189.1:0-1512 GCF_041028215.1 Streptomyces flavofungini | reverse complement strand
GTCATCGCGGGGCCGGTGTCGGCGACCAGGGCGAGGCTGAACAGGCGGTCGGTGGCGGGCGCCAGGACGGGGGCCCAGGGGCGCGGGCCGGGGTGGCGGGCGGCGCGTTCGGCGGTGGCGCGCTCGTCGAGGGTGCGGCGCCGGCGCGGGTCGGGCGCCCGCCGCTTCAGCGGACGCAGGGCGCGCTGGATCGCCAGTTCGTGGTGGAGCGCCCGCGGGGCGGGCACGAGGACCTCGTCGGCGTCGGCTCCCGGTCCCGGCGCGCCGAGGGGAACGTGCAGGGCGCCCTGCCGGGCGGCATGGTGCGCGCCCGTGCCGCCGTCCCCCGCCGCCCGCGTCGCCTCGTCCGGGGGCGGCTCGCCCGCCGCCGGGCCGCCGGGCCGCCCGGACCGCTCCGGTCCGCCCGCTTCCGTGCCGCCGCCGGTCGCGCCCGCGCCCGGCGGGCCGTCAGGGCCCCGGCCCGCCTCCGGCGGAGCGCCCGCCGCACCGTCCGGCGGCAGGTGCTCCGCAAGCCAGAGCATCTCCGCCAGCTCCAGGGGGGTGACCGGCGGTCCCAGGGCCTCCAGGGCGTCGCGGAGCCGGTCAATCGCCATCGGTGCGGGTCGCCTCGCTGCTCAGGTACGGCATCACCTGGTCGGCCAGCGCGCGCACGCCTTCCGGGGGTTCGGTGAACGCGGCGTGATGGCACATGTAGATGGCGTTGAGGAGCTGGTCGTTGGCGAGCAGACCGCCGCCGCGCCGCTCGAAGAAGCGGTCGATGACGTCCTGGGCGCCCGCGGGGAGCGCGCCGTCCGCCTCGCCGATGAGCGGGCCGAGGTGTTCGCGGACGATGGCGGTCAGCTCCGCGACGCCCGCGGGCTGCTTCAGGTCCACGGTCACGCAGCGGCGCAGGAAAGCCGGGGGGAACTCGCGTTCGCCGTTGCTCGTCATGACGACGAGCGGGAAGGCGCGGCAGGTGACCGTGCCGTCGCGGATCTCCACCCGGTCGGTGGTGCTGTCGGCCGTCATCACCTCGGCGGCGGGCGCCGCGCGCCGGGCCAGCTCGACCAGTTCGTAGGAGCCCTTCTCGAAGACGGTGAGCAGGTCGTTGGGCAGGTCGATGTCGCTCTTGTCGATCTCGTCGACGAGCAGGACGCGGGGGCGTTCGTAGGGCAGCAGGGCCGTGCCGAGCGGGCCGAGGCGGAGGTAGTCGCCGATGTCGTCGCCCGCGGGCCCGCCGCCGTCGTGGCGTGCGCGTTCGGCCGCGTACAGACGGGTCAGCGGGTCGTACTCGTAGAGGCCGTCGCGGAGGGTGACGCGGCTGGTGATCGGCCAGTGCAGGACCTTGCCGAGGCCGAGCTCGTGCGCCACCGCGTAGGCGAGGGAGGACTTGCCGGTGCCGGGGGCGCCGGTGACCAGGAGCGGCCTGCGCAGATAGAGCGCCGCGTTGACCTGCCGGACGGCGTCCTCGGAGGGGCGGTAGCTGGCCGCCGCGTGGTGGTTGCCGGAGTCGCCGGGCGGAGTGCGCAGGGG
>NZ_JASKYR010001188.1:0-1646 GCF_041028215.1 Streptomyces flavofungini | reverse complement strand
CGACTCGGTCCGCGCCTGCGTCTTCCTCTCCGTGCACCTCTACGAACTCGGCGAGGGGCTCCGCGAGAGCGAGCAGAGCGCGGCGCAGGTCCGGGCCGAGCTCGCCGAGGCCATGCGGCTCCGGGGGCGGGCCTTCGAGCGCGTCCTGCTGCTCGGCGGCGATGACGTCATCGAGGCCGCCCACGGACTGAACACCGTCGCGATCAGAATCGACTGGCAGGCAAGGGGGGACCTCGCGGGAACCCTCGACGACTGGCGGGACCGCAACCGGTCCGTGTTCCGCGCGATCAACACCTTCCATGACGCCGCGCGCCGTGACCTCGGCGTGAGCGGCAGCGTCACGGGCGAGCAGCACCCGGAGCGGGACCTGCTGCTGCCGCCTCCGCCGCGCACTCCGTAGCCGAACCGCCGTGCCGTACGGCCGTACGGCCGTGCGCGGAGCCTGGCGCGTGCGTCTGGTCAGTTGCGGCACGCCATGCCACCCTGCCCTCGTCCCGAGTCCCGAGTCCCGGCGGATGAGGAGAGGCCGATGAGCGAACGTGATCCGGAGGCGCGGGAGCCGGAGGCGGTGGCCCTCCGGCAGGGCCACGCCGCGCGAGCCGAGAGCGCGGCGGCCCGCGCGGCGGCCGTGAGCCACTACGTCGGCCTCGGCGGGCACGACGGGCACGAGGGGCAGGAGGGGCAGGAGGGGCACGCCGAGGACACCGCCTGGAAGGCCGCGCACGCCGCGCGGGTGGCGGCCCAGGCACTCGCCGTCCTCGCCGAGAGCCCGCCCGACCCGGCGGCGGACTCCCGCTGCGCGAGGAACGCCGCGGCCTCCGCCGCACAGGCCTCCCGGATGGCGCAGCTCGCCGACGGCGGGACCGAGGCATCGCACGCGGCGTGCCGGGCCGCCCTCAAGGCCTCCCTCGCGGCGTCGGCGGCGGCGGGCGCCGCGCACCTCGGAGCGGACGAGGAGCTGAACTCCCGGGCGGACGAGGCGGAGAAGGCCGCGGTGGCGGCGGCCGAACGCGCCGGATGGACCCGGCCGGGAACGGACGTCCCCGCCGTCCCGACCGGCGTACGGAGCCCGGAACTGATGTCGATGCTGCACTTCTGACCCGCGGAGCGTCCGGTCCGGTGGGGCGGCGCGGGCGCCCGCGTCAGGTCGTCACTCCCGTCACCACGCCGAGCAGCGAGAGCGCGAAGAAGACCGCGGCCCAGGCCAGTGCGTGGCGTATGCAGCGGTATTTGATCCAGGCGATGCGGGACAGCACCGCGAGCTGGCTCAGGCTCCGGGTCCTCGGGTCGGTCCCGCGTACCGTCCGCTCCAGTTGGGGCACCGACGTCGTGAGCCTCGCGTCGCCGAAGTAGTCGGCATGGCGGCTGGAGGGGTGGCCGAGCCGCGGTGTCACGGCCAGGCCCAGCAGGGCGAGCGCCGGTACGCAGGCGGCGCAGCCCAGCCAGAGGAGGATCTGCGGGACCACGGCGTACTGCTGCGGCGCGAGGCCGCCGCTGCCGATCGCGCCGAGCAGGACGGTGAGGGCCGCTCCCAGGGACGCCAGCATGAGGCCCGCCTTGTTGTCGGCCCTCATGACCTCCTCGCGCGCCTCGGACAGCAGGGTCTCGGCGAGTGCGGCACCCCGGTCGGCTTCGGCGCCGGGGCC
>NZ_JASKYR010001187.1:0-1691 GCF_041028215.1 Streptomyces flavofungini | reverse complement strand
TACAGATCGACCGCGCACCCGTCCGGCGTGATCGCGCCGGGTCCCGTCCCCTCGTATCCCTCACGCATCTCGACGCTCATGACCCGGCAACGAAGCACGCGGCGGCCCCGTTCCCCGCCGCGCCTCCCACTCCCCGGCTACAGCGGAAACCAGCCATGCCCTCCGTACCAGTGGCCGCCCGCCCGCAGATGGTCGCCCACGGCCCGCTCCAACCGGGTCCGCCGGGGCAGTGTGGCCACCGGCAGGTCCCGGTCGCCGAAGACGAAGGCGACCGGATCGCCGTCCTCGGGCTTGTGCGCACCGCCGCCCCCCGGCCTCGGCCCATAGGTGTCCGCGAGGCGGAAGCGCTCCTGGAAGCGGACGATGTTCGACTCCGCGGGCAGGTACTCCTTGAGCTGCGGATCGAGCAGCCAGGAGTGGCAGGCGGCCGTCTCGTACCGTTCCTCGGGGAAGTGGCGCGCGAAGAACCGCCGTGCCATGGCGAGCGACCGGTCACAGGCCTCCGGGGTCAGCGCGCCGCGGAAGTCGGTGATGTGGAGGTTGAGGCAGGGGTCGCCGGGGCCCGCCGGATGCCCGGCGGCGGCCGTCGCGCCGCCCATCCGCCCGCTGAGCAGGGCGCGCTGGAACTGGAGCCTGCCGAGCTGGTACAGCTCGCCCCGGAAGTGCAGTCCGGGCCACTCCGGCACGAGCAGGCCGCCGACGCCGCGCGCCCTGCGGTGCACCGCCATGTGCCGCCCCAGGTCGGCCAGGGTACGGCGCGACACGTCGTCGGGGATGCCGCGGGCGCGGTGCTGGGCCCGCGCGTGCGGCAGCGCCGCCACGTAGACGAACACGAAGAAGCAGCGGCCCAGCTCGCCCCACTCGGCGGGCAGCACCGGCACCCGGCCGCCCCGCCCGACGGTGCCCATCCGGCTGACGAGGGCGTCCACGCAGCGGTCGAGCAGCCAGCGCGCCTCCGGATCGGCGAGGAGCCGTCCGCGCAGCGCCACCAGGGGGTTGATGTCCTCGTGCGGCACGGCGAGGTCGAGCAGTACGTCCGGCAGCTCGTCGGCGCCCGGCAGCTCCGCCGCCGCTCGCGGCGGCCCCGCGCTCTCCAGCTCGGCCAGCCAGGCCGCGCACGCCGCGTCCGACCTGAGCGCCGCCAGCAAGGTCAGCCCTTGTCGTCGAAGCGGGCCGCCGCCAGATACTCCGGCTGGGGATCGAGCGCCGCCGCGAGGCGGAAGTGACGCCGGGCCTGCTCGGGCCGCGCGCACCGTTCATAGGTGCGGGCCAGCGCGAAGTGCGCGAACGCGTTGTCCGGCTCGCGATCGAGGACGATGCTGAACTCCAGCTCCGCGGCGCGCAGTTGGGCGGCGGCGAAGAAGGCACGCGCGCGCAGGAGCCGGGCCGCGGTGTTCTCGGGGTGGGCGGCGACGACCGTGTCGAGCAGCTTCACCGCACCGCGTGGGTCGCGCGCGGCGAGAAGCTGCTCCGCCGCGCGAAAGTCGATGACGTGGGTCTCCGGGCTGATGTCGGGCACGCCGAACTCCTTCCCTCACTCCCCGGTCTCAACGCCCGCCGCGGCACTCCCTATTCCGGACCACTGTGCGGCGCCATTCCGGACCACTGTGCGGCGCCGCCAAGCCGCACCTGTGTTCCGCACCGCTGTTCCGCACCGGAGTTCCCTACCTCTGTTCCGCACCGCTCGGCGC
>NZ_JASKYR010001186.1:0-1480 GCF_041028215.1 Streptomyces flavofungini | reverse complement strand
CCTGAGCGGCGTCTACCGCAAACTCCGCGTCCGCGGACGCGAGGAACTGCGCGTACTGACCCAAGGACCGGAGGGCGGCTGACCCCATGCTGCTGGAGCGCAACACCGAGATCACCCTGGTCGACGCCGCACTGGGCGCCGCCGCCGAAGGCCGCTCCTCCCTGGTGGTGGTCACCGGGCCGCTGGGCATCGGACGCTCGGCCCTGCTGCAACGGCTGTCCGCGACCGCCGACGGCCACGACGACATCCGTGTCCTGCGCGCCAACGCCGCGCCCATGGAACAGGACTTCGCCTTCGGCGTCGTACGGCAGCTCTTCGAACCCCTGCTGAGCGACTCGCCCCCGGACGTCCGCGACCGCTGGATGGACGCCCACGCCTCCTTCGCCCGGCACGTCCTGGCCGACGACGCCGTCTCACCCGGCGCCGACCAGGCGATCGCCGCCACCGAAGCCGTCCTGCACGGACTGTTCTCGCTGCTGGCCAACGTCAGCGCCGACAACCGCCTGCTGATCCTCGTCGACGACCTCCAGTGGTCCGACGTGCCCTCGCTGCGCTGGCTCACCTTCCTGGCCAAGCGGCTGCACGGACTGCGGGCCGTCATCGTCTGCGCCCTGCGCGACGGCGACCCCCGCACCAACCACGCGCTGATCCGCGAGCTGCGCGAGGGCGCCACCCAGACCCTGCGCCCGGCCTCCCTGAGCCTGGAGGCCGCCCGCAACCTGGTCCGTGAACGCTTCGGCGAACCGGGCGACGAGGAGTTCGTGCGGGCCTGCCACGAAGCCTCGGCCGGAAACCCCCTCTTCCTGATCTCGACCCTCATCGGCACCGACCTCCTGGGCCGCCGCCCGCAGGCCGAACACGCCGATGTCACCCGCAGGCTGAGTCCCTCTCAGCTCCGCGAACACATCGCCAGCACCCTGCGCGCCCAGCCCGCACCGGTACGCGACCTCGCCGCCGCCATCGCCACCCTCGGCGAACAGGGCGACGTCCCCACCCTGACCCGGCTGGCCAGACTCGACAGCGTCGGCTTCACCGGGGCCCTGCGCGCCCTCGGCGCCCTGGGCATGCTCACCTCCGCACACGAACCGCGCTTCCACCACCGCGCCGTGGGCGACGCCGTCGAAGCCACCCTCACCATGGTCCAGCGCGAACGGCTGCACGACGAGGCCGCCGCCCTCCTGTACGCTTCGGGCAGCCCCGCCGAGCAGGTCGCCGCCCAGCTCATGGCCGTCGTCACCCGGCACCAGCCCTGGGCCGTCGACGTCCTGCGCTCCGCCGCCGACACCGCCCTGCGCCGCGGCGCCCCCGACACCGCCGCCCGCTACCTGCGCCGCGCCCTGCTCGACAGCCCCGCCGAGGGCATCACCCGCGCCCGCCTCCTCGTCGAACTCGGCACCGCCGAACGCGACTTCGACCCCCTGGCCTGCGAACGGCACATCGCCCAGGCCATGACCCTGCTGCCCGAACCGAGGGACCGGGC
>NZ_JASKYR010001185.1:0-1531 GCF_041028215.1 Streptomyces flavofungini | reverse complement strand
CAGGAGGGCCGCGCGAGGGCGCGGACCGTCCCGGGTGGTCGGGTCTGCCGCTAGAGTGGACTCAAGCGGACAGCTGTCCGTTACCTTCTCGAACTTAGTGGACAGCTGTCCGCTTAGCAAGGTCCGGAGAGAACACGACGCGTGGGAGGAGACCGAGTGGGCCAGCACCGAGACGGTCCCCTGCGCTCGGACGCCCAGCGCAACCGCGACCGCATCCTGGAAGTGGCCCTCGACGAGCTGACGCGGGCGAGCGACACACCGCTGAGCGCGATCGCGAAGAAGGCGGGCGTCGGACAGGGGACGTTCTACCGCAACTTCCCCAGCCGCGAGGCCCTCATCCTTGAGGTGTACCGCTACGAGGTACGCCAGGTCTCCGAGGCCGCCTGCCAGCTCCTGCACACCCGCGCCCCGGACCGGGCGCTGCGGGAGTGGATGGACCGCCTCGCCCAGTACGCGATGGCCAAGGCGGGCCTCGCCGAGGCCATCCGCAAGGCGACCAGCGCGCTCGGCACCCTGGCCGGGGTGGGGTTCGGCCCGCTGATCGAGGCCGTCACCCTGCTCCTGGAGGCGAACGAGAAGGCGGGCACCATCCGTCCCGGGGTGAGCGCCGACGACTTCCTGCTCGCCATCGCCGGACTGTGGCAGATCGACCCGCACGGCGACTGGCAGGGACGCGCCGGCCGTCTGATGGACCTGGTCATGGACGGCCTGCGGGCGGGCGCGCCGGGGCGCTGACGCCGTTCGGCGGTACGGGGGCGGTATGTCGGCAGTAGGGGGCGGTACGTCGGCAGTAGAGGGCGGTACGTCGGCAGTAGAGGGCGGTACGTCGGCAGTACGGGGTGCATGACGCCCGACCCCACGGCCGCACCCCGCACACGCGTCCCGCCCGCGCGCCCCATCGGAATGCCTATACCTCCCATCGGCTTCCGCATTGGATACCTATGCCCGATAGGTCTACCTTCGAGATGTCGCCGCGCTGACGTTCTGCACACGGAATGTCAGGCCCTCGACGACTCCCACCCCCGTCGTCATATCGGAGAGCACACCATGTCGAAGATCCTTTTCGTTGTCACCGGCGCCGACCAGTGGACGCTGGCGGACGGCAGCAAGCACCCCACCGGCTTCTGGGCCGAGGAGGCCGTCGCCCCCTACGAGGCGTTCAAGGCCGCCGGTCACGAGATCGTCGTCGCCACCCCCGGCGGTGTCGTGCCGACCGTCGACCGCGGCTCGCTCACCGCGGAGGCCAACGGCGGCCAGGAGGCCGCGGACCGGGTGGCCGCCTCCCTCGACGCCTTCACCGAGCTCAAGCACCCGGTCAAGCTCGCCGAAGTGGACCTCGCCGACTACGCCGCCGTCTTCTACCCGGGCGGCCACGGACCCATGGAGGACCTCGCCGTCGACGCCGACTCCGGCAGGCTCCTCACCACCGCCCTGGAGATCGGCATGCCGCTCGGCGTGGTCTGCCACGCCCCCGCCGSCKTCSKCGMMGCCRSYCRSSGCGACGGCTCCAACGTCTTCGCGGGCTACCGCC
>NZ_JASKYR010001184.1:0-1858 GCF_041028215.1 Streptomyces flavofungini | reverse complement strand
CCCGGGAGCTGCCCGCGGGACGGCTCGTGGAGGTCCTCACAACCGAACTGGCCGAGGCACGGGCGGCGTCGGCCCCGGTGGGCCAGGGGGACGAGCGATGACCGCGCCCGTGTTCGTCGTGGAGCACTTCGACGCGGGCGCGGTCATCGCTCGTCCCCCTGGCCCACCGGGGCCGACGCCGCCCGTGCCTCGGCCAGTTCGGTTGTGAGGACCTCCACGAGCCGTCCCGCGGGCAGCTCCCGGGCCAGCCGGTGGCCCTGCCCGGCCCAGAGSGCCATGGCCTGCGCCTTGGGAGCGGGGGCGGGAGCAGTGGCGGGGGCCTTCGCCTTCGTACGGAAGAACCCGGCGTCGCGCAGCTCCCGCAGCGACCCCCGTACGGCGTCGGCGATGAACTCGATGTCGCCGTCGGAGTGCTCGGTGGAGCCCGGGTGGCGACCATCGACACCGGGTGCTGGATGTAGGTGCCGCCGAAGAAGGTGGTGTCGGCCTGCGGATAGCTGTCGTCGCCGTAGCTCCAGTGGCCGCCGTCGATGCCGTCCATGATGTCGGCGGCGGCTTCCCCATCGGGGCGGTCGCTCGGTGGAGAGGAAGAAGTTGCGCCACTCCCACACGTGCACGCCGCGCAGCATGAGGTGGTGGTAGAGCAGCTCCATGTCCGCGCGGTGCTCGAACCGGAACTGCGAGCCGAAGTGGCTCAGGCTCAGCGCGAACTCCTCCGCCTCGAAGAAGGCGTTGAGGGTGGCGGCCAGTTCGCCGGTACGGGCGTTCAGGCGCTCCTGGAGGTGCGGGCTGTGCTCCTTGAGGTGGGCGAGGACGGCCCGGGTGGCGACCATCGACACCGGGTGCTGGATGTAGGTGCCGCCGAAGAAGGTGGTGTCGGCCTGCGGATAGCTGTCGTCGCCGTAGCTCCAGTGGCCGCCGTCGATGCCGTCCATGATGTCGGCGCGGCCCGCGACCGCCCCGATGGGGAAGCCGCCGCCGAGGAGCTTGCCGTAAGTGGCGAGATCCGGGGTCACTCCGTACAGCTCCTGGGCGCCGCGCGGCGCGGGGCGGAACCCGGTCAGCATCTCGTCGAAGAGCAGTACGATGCCGTGGCGCCGGGTCAGCTCGCGCAGCCTGCGCACGAAGCCGACCGGCTGGAGCGCCGGGTGGCGGCTCTGCACCGGCTCGACGACGACCGCGGCGATGTCGCCCGCCTGCCGCTCGATGACGGCGAGGCTCTCCTCGCTGCCGTAGGGCAGGACGAGCAGGTCGGCGACGGCGTTCTGCGGGATGCCCGCGGACATCGGGACGGTGGTCGGGCCCTCGCCGCCGGTGCGCGGTGAGCGGCCGAGGACGTTGTCGTTGTGGCCGTGGTAGGCGCCCTCGAAGGTGATGATCCGGGTGCGTCCGGTGGCGGCACGGGCCAGCCTGATCGCGGCGGAGTTCGCCTCCGTGCCGGAGTTGGCGAAGGCGACCCGCTCCATGCCGGTCAGCTCGGCGAGCAGTTCGGCGGCCTCGCCGGTCTCCACGTTGCGCGGGCCCAGCTGGATGCCGCGCGAGAGGTGCTCGCGGACGGCCTCGGCGACGAAGTCGGGCTCGTGGCCGAAGAGCAGCACGCCGAAGCCCATGGTGATGTCGACGTAACGGTTGCCGTCGATGTCCTCGATCCAGGAGCCCTTGGCCCGCCGCCCCGCGATCGGGTACAGCATCTCCTTCGTCCCCGGCTGTCGGCGAGCACCCGGCGGTACTTCTGGGCGATCCGCTTCGAGGTGGGCGTCTTGGCGGTGTAGCGGCGCACCAGGTCGTCCAGGTGCGCCCGCTGCGACTCGGGGGAGCCGCCGCGGACCATGCCGGAGGCGCGGCCCACTTCCAGGCG
>NZ_JASKYR010001183.1:0-1942 GCF_041028215.1 Streptomyces flavofungini | reverse complement strand
GGCGCGGAGGGCCTGGAGCAGCCAGGTCAGGGCCGGGGCCAGGCTGTCCGGTGGCGGCCAGCCGTTCACCACCGCGAGCAGGTGCAGATAGCGGTCCCTGCGGGCGTCGTTCATCGTCTCGAGGTGCTCGCCGAGCCGGTGGCGCAGGGCGTCGTCGTCGGGGCGGCCGACGGTGTGGGCGTAGTGCGCGGTGAGCGCGGCGACGATGCGGGCGGCCTCCGGCGCGTGCGGTGGCGTACCGGCGGCCAGGGCCGGTGCGACCTGGGAGCGGACCGCCTCGGCGAGGATGCGGGGCAGGCCCGTGGTGTCGTCCGGGGACCGGTCGGTGGCCAGGTTCCGCGCCATGCCCCGTACGCTCGCGCGAAATGCCGGGTCCTGGAAGAGCTCGGCCAGCTCCACCCACGCCTCGACCTGCTCCACCGTGGGATCGTCCGGCAGCTCGGGCGTCATGGAGCGGATGACCGCGCCGAACGCCGGATGGCCGTCCAGGCCCTCGAAGACGGTGCCGAGGAAGTCGTCGATGAGGCGGCTCCGCTCGTCCTCCGACAGCTTCGCGAGGCGGTGCATGAGCGCCAGCTCCTCGGTGCTCGCGCCGCGCCTGGCCACGGCCGTCAGGACGGCCCGCCGCAGACGCAGTGTGTGGATCTGCACGTCGAGGGCCTCGGCGTGCGCCGCCGCCACGTCGGCGAGCGGGACCTCCCGGTCCACGACGCGGCGGATGGTGGGCAGGTCGAGGCCGATCTCACGCAGCGTCCGCACCAGGTCGAGGCGGGCCACGGCGCCGGTGCCGTAGCGCCGGTAGCCCGCCGGGGTGCGCTGCGTCGGTGTGACGATGCCGGAGTCGGACCAGAACCGGATGGTCTTGACGGTGAGCCCGGTGCGCCGGGCGAGCTCGCCGATGGAGTACAGGGTGTCCGTGTCGGGGACGGTGTCGCCGTTCATGCCCCCACCCTCATGTCTCCCCCTACGGGAGACGCAAGCGGGGTCGCCCACCGGCCCGCGAGGCGCGACGCCTGCCGGTGGTGGGGGCCCGCGGTCACTCCCCCAGCGCCGCCATCGCCGCGTTGTGCCCCGGCACCCCGCTGACGCCGCCGCCGCGCACCGCGCCCGCCCCGCACAGCAGGACGTTGGCGTGCCCCGTCTCGACACCCCAGCGCCCGGTGCCCTCCTGGGCGTGGGGGAAGGCGAGGTCGCGGTGGAAGATGTGGCCGCCGGGCAGCCGGAGGTCCTGCTCCAGGTCCAGCGGGGTCTTCGCCTCGATGCAGGGCAGCCCGTCCGCGTCGGGCGCCAGGCAGTCGGCGATCGGTTCGGCCAGGTGCGCGTCGAGCTGCGCCAGGGTCGCCTCCAGGAGGTCCGCGCGTACGGCCTCGTTGTCCTTGGCGAAGAGCCGGGCAGGGGTGTGCAGCCCGAAGAGGGTGAGGGTCTGGTAGCCGCGCTCGACGAGGTCGGGGGCGAGGATCGTCGGGTCGGTGAGCGAGTGGCAGTAGATCTCGGAGGGCGGCGCGGTGGGCGGCGTTCCGGCGGCGGCCTGCGCGTAGGCGGTGGCCAGTTCCTCGTAGCCCTCGGCGATGTGGAAGGTGCCCGCGAACGCCTCGTTCGGGTCGACCGTGCTGTCGCGGAGTCTCGGCAGCCGCTTGAGCAGCATGTTCACCTTGAGCTGGGCGCCTTCGGCGGGCGCGGGCGGCTGCTCGCCGAGGAGCGCGGCGAGGGCCTGCGGGGAGGCGTTGACCAGGACGTGCCGGGCGGCGACGGTGTGCTCGCCCGCGTCGTCCTGCCGGTAGGTGACCTCGGCGCGCCGCCCGGCACGTCCKGGTCGGCGCCTCCCCGCAGGCCCTCGCCGCGCTCCTCGGCGAGCAGCCGCCCGCGCCCGCCGAAGGCGCCCAGCTCAAGGTGAACATGCTGCTCAAGCGGCTGCCGAGACTCCGCGACAGCACGGTCGACC
>NZ_JASKYR010001182.1:0-1409 GCF_041028215.1 Streptomyces flavofungini | reverse complement strand
CCGCCGGACACCCCGAACCCCTCCCGGACACCCTCGAAAGGCTCAACGCGTGACCACCGAAGCGTACGTATACGACGCGATCCGCACCCCGCGCGGACGCGGCAAGGCCAGTGGTGCCCTGCACGGCACCAAGCCGATCGACCTCGTCGTCGGTCTGATCCACGAGATCCGCGCCCGCTTCCCCGGCCTCGACCCGGCCGCGATCGACGACATCGTCCTCGGTGTGGTCGGCCCCGTCGGCGACCAGGGCTCCGACATCGCGCGGATCGCCGCCATCGCCGCCGGTCTCCCCGACACCGTCGCGGGCGTCCAGGAGAACCGCTTCTGTGCCTCCGGCCTGGAAGCGGTCAACCTCGCCGCGATGAAGGTCCGCTCCGGCTGGGAGGACCTGGTGCTGGCGGGCGGCGTCGAGTCGATGTCGCGGGTGCCGATGGCCTCCGACGGCGGCGCCTGGTTCGCCGACCCCATGACCAACTTCGAGACGAACTTCGCCCCGCAGGGCATCGGCGCCGACCTCATCGCGACCGTCGAGGGCTTCTCGCGGCGCGACGTCGACGAGTACGCCGCGCTGTCGCAGGAGCGCGCCGCCACGGCCTGGAAGGAGGGCCGCTTCGCGAAGTCCGTCGTCCCCGTCAAGGACCGCAACGGCCTCGTCGTCCTGGACCACGACGAGCACCTGCGCCCCGGCACCACCGCCGACTCTCTCGCCAAGCTGAAGCCCTCCTTCAAGGACATCGGCGACCTCGGCGGCTTCGACGCGGTGGCGCTCCAGAAGTACCACTGGATCGAGCAGATCGACCACGTCCACCACGCGGGCAACTCCTCCGGCATCGTCGACGGCGCCTCGCTGGTCGCCGTCGGCACCAAGGAGGTCGGCGAGCGCTACGGCCTCACCCCGCGCGCCCGGATCGTCTCCGCGGCAGTCTCCGGGTCGGAGCCGCTGATCATGCTGACCGGGCCCGCGCCCGCCACCCGCAAGGCGCTGGCCAAGGCCGGACTCACCATCGACGAGATCGACCTCGTCGAGATCAACGAGGCCTTCGCGGCCGTCGTGCTGCGCTTCGTGAAGGACATGGGCCTGTCCCTGGACAAGGTCAACGTCAACGGCGGCGCGATCGCGCTCGGCCATCCGCTCGGGGCGACCGGGGCGATGATCCTCGGGACGCTCGTGGACGAGCTGGAGCGGCGGGACCTCCGGTACGGGCTGGCCACGTTGTGCGTGGGGGGCGGTATGGGGATCGCGACGATCGTCGAGCGGCTGTAGGGCCACGCGCCGTCGGGGCTGGGGGTGCGTTGCCGACCGCGGGTGCGCCGTGGTTGCTCGCGCAGTTCCCCGCGCCCCTGGAAGGCGCACTCCGTGCGCCTCATGAGGCGCGGCACAGGCGCTGCCTCGGGGGCGCGGGGAGCTG
>NZ_JASKYR010001181.1:0-1456 GCF_041028215.1 Streptomyces flavofungini | reverse complement strand
CCCGGCACCGGCGCCGCCCGCACCGAACTCCCCCAGCAGCCCCACCGCCTGGTGCACCGCGTCGACATGCCCCCGCATCTCCAGTGCCGCGTCCGCGTCGAGGCCCGCGCACGCGCCGGGCAGCCCCACGAAGACCCGCTCGGCAAGGCCGACTGCCACCTCGCCCAGCGCCGCCGTGTCCGTGCCCCGCACGTCCCCGTACCGCAGCGACCGCACCAGTGCGGGCAGCGCCTGCGCCAGATGGCCGACGTCCGCGTCCAGCGCCGCGCGGTCGGCGAGGACCCGCATCACCACCGGCAGCGCGTCCGGCAGCTCCGCGAGCAGGCACCGCTCGGCGAGCGCCGTCACATCGGCGAGCGCCCCCGTCCCGACCGCGTCGGCGGACGCCTTTCCGGTGGCGGCGCCCAGCACCGTGGTGCCCCAGACGCCCGCCTCGGCGACCCGTACGGAAAGCTCCGGCTCCCAGCGCAGCCGCCAGGTCTCACGGAACGTACCCGTGCTTCCCCGGGACCGGGTCGGCTCCCCCCAGCCGACCCCGAGCAGCCGCAGCCGGTGCAGCAGCGTGCTGCGCGCCGCGTCGGTCTCCTTGCGCAGGTCCAGCTCCAGGTCACGGTCGAGCGCCTCGGGCTTGAGCCGCAGCCTGCGCTGCGTCCGCGCGAGGTCCCGCTGGAGCGGCACGGCGGGCGCCGCCTCTGGCACCTCGCCCAGGACATCGCCGACGACCAGCCTGTCGTGCACCAGGGCGAGCGGCACGTCCGAGCCCTCGCACATCACCGCCCGCACGGCGTCGGTCGTCTCGGAGAGCCCGGCGAGCGGCCGCCCCCGCATCGCGGCGAGCGTGTCGGCGAGCCGCACCGCCTCGATGACGTGCGCGGAAGAGACGGGCCTGCCCTCGTCGCGCAGCAGCCCCGCGACCTTGGTCATCCAGCGCTCTACGGGCCGGTCGGGCGCGCTGAACAGGTGGCCGTACCACCCCGGTGAGGTGATCCCCGCGCCGTACCCGCTGGCGCGGCCGAGCCTGCGGTGGGTCCAGGGCACCCACGTCATGTCGGCCTTCACCTTGGGCAGCCCCCTGAGCAACGCCCGGTCGGCGCTCACCGGCGTCCTGTGCCGCAGGGCGGGCACGTGCCAGGCCCCGCACACCACGGCCACGCGCCCGTCCCCGAACTCCCGCACGGCGGCCCGCGTCTGGAGCCGCATATGAGCCTCGCGGATAAGGTCACGGCCGTGCCCGCCGTCACCGTAGACCTCGCGCAGGGCCTCCATGGCGTCGCCGAGCACCTCGAACGGCGCCAGCGCGTCACCCTCCGCGGCGCGGTGCTCGACCACGTCCTCCCACCACCGCTCGGGGTCGTCATACCCGGCGGTCCCGGCGAGCACCGCCAGCGGATCAACCCGCACGGCCTCCTCATCGACAGCGGCCGCACCCCCGTCACCGGAGGCCCCCTCGTCCCTC
>NZ_JASKYR010001180.1:0-1479 GCF_041028215.1 Streptomyces flavofungini | reverse complement strand
CCCGCGCGCGGAGCGCGAGCGAACGGGCGTCGAAGCGGGACATGTCCGCCGCCACCGCCGTGACCGCCTCGGCGGCCTCCACGGGAGCCAGGCCCACCGCGGCCTGGGCGCGCGTCAGGGCGGCCTCCGCGTCGAGCATGCCCCGCAGAAGCGCGTCGTCGCCGGTGGACTCCTCGGCCGCGGAACCCGCCGCGCCGGGAGAGAACAGCCCGCTCACAGGAACTCCAGGAAGGCCGTCTCGCCGGGCCCCTGGAGCCGGATGTCGAAGCGGTACGTCCGGTCCGCCTCGGCACCGGCGATCAGCGTCGCACGCCGGTCCGGGGGCAGGGCGGCGAGCAGCGCGTCCCCGGCCGCGTCGAAGGGCCCGTCCACCAGGTACGCGCGCGTGTACAGGTGGTGCAGCAGCCCCCGCGCGAACACGGCGAGCGAGACGTAGGAGACCCCGCCCGGCGGCAGCGTCCGTACCGCCCAGTGCCCGTCCGCGTCGGTCGGCACCCGGCCGAAGCCGGTGAAGGCGACGCCGTCACGCCCGACGACCCGCCCTGTCACGGGGTCGTGCCGCAGCGACCCCGGCGCCCCCGACCGTGAGCCGTCCGGCCCCGGCTGCCACGTCTCGATCAGGGCGTCGGGCACCGGCTGCCCCGCCCCGTCGTACACGTACCCGTGCAGCGTGATGGTCTCCGGATGGCCGAAGGGCGCGACATCGGCGCCGCCGGGGAAGGGCAGCGCGTAACCGTAGAAGGGGCCGACCGTCTGGGACGGCGTCGGCGGCATGGCGGCGATCCGGGGCGAATCCGTCCGCGGAGGAGTGATCTGCGGAGAAGTGATCTGCGGAGAAGTTGTCTGTGGAGAAGTCATCAGTGCGGGGCGCCTTCCTCGAAGAGGGTCTGGGAGGGGCCGTCGAGGACGATGTCCCAGCGGTGACCGAGCGACCACTCGGGGACGGACAGCGCGTGGTCGTAGGAGCAGACGAGCCGCTGCCGCGCGGACGCGTCGGTGACCGAGCGGAGGACCGGGTCGTAGGGGAGGAGCGGGTCCCCGGGAAAGTACATCTGCGTGACGAGCCGCTGCGTGAACGCCGTGCCGAAGAGCGAGAAGTGCAGGTGCGCGGGGCGCCAGGCGTTGACGTGGTTGCGCCACGGGTAGGCGCCCGGCTTGATGGTCGTGAAGGAGTAGCGGCCCTCGTCGTCGGTCAGACAGCGGCCGAAGCCCGTGAAGTTGGGGTCGAGGGGCGCCGGGTGCTGGTCGAGCCGGTGGGCGTACCGTCCGGAGGCGTTGGCCTGCCACAGCTCGACGAGCTGCCCGCGCACCGGGCGCCCGGCGCGGTCGAGGACCCGGCCGCTCACGGTGATCCGCTCGCCGAGCGGCTCGCCCGGATGCTGCCGCGTCAGATCACGGTCAAGGGCCGTCACGTCGGTGACGCCGAACGCGGGACCGCTCAGCTCCACCGCCTCGGGGTCGCGCAGCGGCACCAGTGGC
>NZ_JASKYR010000118.1:0-15112 GCF_041028215.1 Streptomyces flavofungini | reverse complement strand
CTCCGGAGCGGCCGAGACGATATCGGACGCCTTCAAGCAGTCCCGTGTGGAAGGCCAGCGCGAGGAACGCCCGCGCGCCCGGCGCTCCTCCTCGTCCCGCCGTAAGGAGGAGCAGGAGTGACCACCTACGTCTACGGCATCGCGAGCAGCGCCCGGACGACGAGACGGTCGTCAGCGTCCTCGGCGAGCGCGCCGACCACTACGGCGAGCGCCTGCACGCCCTCGACGGCAAGGTCGAGTACAACGTCAAGGCCTCCCACAACGAACAGGCCGTACTGCACCAGGTCCTCGCCGAGAACCCGGAGCTGCGCGCCATGGTCGAGGCCAACCAGCGCGAGGGCGGCGGCTCCCAGGAGCAGAAGCTGAAGCTCGGCGAGGCCGTCTCCAACACCGTGCGGGCCCGCGAGCAGAGCGACGCCGTCGAGGTGCGGCGCGCCCTGGAACCGACCGCCGAGGCGATCGAGGCGGGGCCCGAGGGCACCGGCTGGCTGGCGAACATCTCGTTCCTGGTCAACCGCAAGTCGGCCGAGGGCTTCCTCTCGGCGGTCGAGGAACTCAAGGCCGGTCAGCCGCAGCTCGAACTGCGGGTGCACGGTCCGCTTCCCCCGTACAGCTTCGTCGACCCGGGGCCCTCGCAGCCCGCGGAGTAGCGGAGCGGTGCCATGGGACTGATCGGTGAACTGCTCATGCTGCCTCTGGCCCCGGCCCGCGGCTCCCTCTGGGTGCTGCGGCAGGTGGTCGACGAGGCGGAGCGGCAGTACTACGACCCTTCGGCCATCCGCCGTGAACTCTCCCAGCTGGAAGAGCGCCTGGAGGCGGGCGAGATCGACGAGGACGAGTTCGAGCGGCGCGAGGACGAGCTCCTCGACAGGCTGCAACACAGCACAGGACAGGACTTCTGATGAATCGACTGGCAGTGGGCCTGGCCGTGGGCGCTGGATACGTCCTCGGTCGCACGAAGAAGGCGAAGTTCGCGTTCGCCGTGGGCACGATGGTGGCCGGTAAACGGCTGAACCTGAGCCCCAAGGCGCTGGGTTCACTGGTGACCCAGCAGCTGGAGAACAACCCGCAGTTCAAGGAGATAGGCGACCAGCTCAGGCAGGATCTGCGGGGCGTGGGCAAGGCCGCGACGGGGTCCCTCCTGAACCGGCAGCTCGAAGGTCTCGCCGACCGGCTGCACGACCGCACCCTGGATGTCCAGGACCGCATCTCCGGTGTGGTGCCCGACGAGGCCAAGAACGTCAAGGGCACGGTCGTGGGACGCGACGACGACGCCGACGACGCCGATGAGGAGGAGGACGAGGGCCGGGGCCAGGACGACAAGTCCGCCTCCAACGGCCGGTCGCGCGACAAGGCGCCGTCGAAGCGGTCGTCCGGGTCCCGTTCCGCGTCGAAGCCGGACGCGAAGTCCGCCCCCAGGGCGGCGAAGAAGGCTCCGGCCAAGAAGACCTCGCAGGGCACGGCGCGCAAGACCGCGCAGAAGAAGTCCACCGCGGCCCGTGGCACCGCCCGCAAGGCGACCTCCTCGGCCCGCTCGGGCACGTCGAAGGGAGGCCGTGACCATGGCTGACTCTCCCCTGAGCAACATCGCGCGCGGCCCCGCCGTCGACCGCCTGAAGGAGGAGGCGCAGTCCTACCTCATGGCCCAGGCGGAGCGCATGCTCGTCGGTGTGGGCCACAAGCTCGGCGACGCCACGAACAAGCTGAACGACATCGCCGACGGCAACAGTCCCGGCTTCGGCAAACTGGCGCTCCAGGCGGGCAGAAAGGTCTCCGAGGGCAAGGGCCCGGTGCGCAGCGCCCTGGAGCTCGGCGGCGGCCATCTGAAGGACAAGGTCACCGACGCCTTCAAGGGTCTCGGCGGCGGCAAGCGGAAGAAGGGCGGCGCGGGCCAGAAGCCCACGGTGATCCTGGAGTACATCGACGTGGGCGTGCCGGTCCGCGAGGCGTACGACCAGTGGACCCAGTACCAGGAGTTCTCCACGTTCGCCAAGGGCGTCAAGGGCGCCACCGTGGCGAGCGACACGGACACCGACTGGAAGCTCAAGGTCTTCTGGTCGAGCCGGAGCTGGAAGGCGCACACGACCGAGCAGGTTCCCGACCAGCGGATCAGCTGGACCTCGGAGGGCGCCAAGGGCACGACCAAGGGCGTCGTCACCTTCCACCCGCTGGGCGAGAACCTCACCCGGGTGCTGCTCGTCATCGAGTACTACCCGAAGGGCCTCTTCGAGAAGACCGGCAACATCTGGCGCGCCCAGGGCCGCAGGGCACGCCTCGACCTCAAGAACTTCGCCCGGCACATCTCGATCCGCGGCGAGGCGAGCGACGGCTGGCGCGGGGAGATCCGCGACGGCGAGGTCGTCCGCAGCCACGAGGACGCGGTGGCGGAGGAGGAGCGCGAAGAGAACGAGAGCGAGAACGAGAGCGAGAGCGGCGCCGGGGCCGGGGGCGAGGACCAGAACGCCGAGTCGGAGTACGAGGACCGCGACGAGCCCGAGTCCGAGTACGAGGACGACGACGAGCGGGACGACGAGCCGGTCGACGAGCGGGACGAGGCCGCGGAGGACGAGCCCGAGTCCGAGTACGACGAAGAGGAAGAGGAAGAGGCTCCCGAGGACGACGCCCCCGAGGCCGAGTATGAGGACGAGCCGGAGGACGACGAGCCGGAGGCCGAGTACGAGGACGAGGAGGAGCCCGAGGACGAGCGGGCGGACGAGCCGGAGGCCGAATACGAGGACGAGCCCGAGGCCGACGAGCCCGAGGCCGACGAGGACAAGCGGCGCGAGTACGCCGAGTCCTCCGGTGGCGGACGGGGCCGTCGATGACCACACCCGGCAGACTGCCCGACCCCTATGGAAGCGGCGGCGGAGCCAACCTCGCCGACATCCTCGAACGTGTGCTGGACAAGGGCATCGTCATCGCGGGTGACATCAAGATCAACCTGCTCGACATCGAACTGCTCACCATTAAGCTCCGCCTCATCGTGGCGTCGGTCGACAAGGCCAAGGAAATGGGTATCGACTGGTGGGAGAACGACCCGGCGCTCTCCTCAGGAGCGCACCGGGGCGAGCTCGCCCAGGAGAACGCCGAGCTGAGACGGCGTATCGAGGAGCTCGAGGGACGCGAATCCCTGGAGCCCGCCGAGAAGGAGTCACGTGAGCGTCGCAAGCCATGAACTGCGGTACGTGTACGCGGTGTGCCGCCCTCTGGACGCACCCCTCGCCGCCGACCTGACCGGGGTCGGCGGCGTCCCGCCGCGGCAGCTCACCCACGAGGGCCTGGTCGCCCTCGTGGGCCCCGTGCCGGAGCGGGACTTCGCCGAGGAGCCGCTGCGCGCGCACCTGGAGGACCTGGACTGGCTCTCCGAGACCGCCCGCGCCCACCAGCGGGTGATCGGCGCCCTCACGTCGGTCACCTGCCCGCTGCCGCTGCGCCTCGCGACCGTCTTCCGGGACGACAGCGGGGTGCGCACGATGCTGGAGGAGGGCGCCGCGCGGTTCTGGCGCGTCCTGGACCGGATCGACGGCTGCGTGGAGTGGGGCGTCAAGGTCCACCTGGCGAGCGCGGACCCGTCCGAGCAGCGGACGTCGGCGTCCGCGTCGGCGGAGGCTCAGAAGCCGCTCTCCGGCCGTGACTACCTGCGCCGCCGCCGCGAGCAGCGCACCGCCCAGGACGAGGGCTGGAAGCGGGCCGAGGTCTTCGCCCAGCGGCTGCACGAGGACCTCGCGCGGCACGCCGACGACTCCCGGCTGCACGCGCCGCAGAACGCGTCGCTCTCGAACACCCCGGGCCGCAACATCCTGAACGCCGCCTATCTGGTGCCCCGCGCGCACTCCGAGGAGTTCGTGGAGCTCGTGGACCGCACGAAGGACGCCGACACCACGGGCCTGACGGTGGAGCTGACGGGGCCGTGGGCCGCGTACTCCTTCACCGGGGACGACGCGGCGGACGGCGGCGGGACGGGGCGTGCGCGGTGACCGTCGTGGAGCGCAGGGAGATAGCCCTGGTGGACCTGCTCGACCGGCTTCTCGCGGGCGGCGTGGTCATCACCGGCGACATCACGCTGCGGATCGCGGACGTCGACCTCGTGCGCATCGACCTGAACGCCCTGATCAGCTCGGTCAACGAGAACGTGCCCTCGCCGTGGCCGGACAGCGGGCCGATGCCGTCGTCGCGGAGGGAACCGGAGTGACGATGGAGCCCGACCCCGAATCCCGTACGGAGCAGGAGCCCGCCCCGGCGGCCCACTCCGCCCCCGCCCCCGGGCTCGCCGACGTCGCGGAGACCATCGCGACCGGCGCGAAGGCCGAACCCGGCGGCCGCACGCGGATGGACCTCGACCCCGACACCGTCGAGCGGGACCTGGTGAAACTGGTCCTGACCATCATCGAACTGCTGCGGCAGCTCATGGAGCGCCAGGCCGTGCGCCGCTTCGACACCGGCGACCTCACCGAGGACCAGGAGGAGCGGATCGGCCTGACACTGATGCTCCTGGAGGACCGGATGGGCGAGCTGCGCGACCGGTACGGACTGAAGCCGGAGGACCTGAACCTGGACCTCGGGCCGCTGGGCCCCCTGCTGCCCAGGGAGTAGCGCGCGGCGGACGCTACTTCCGGCAGAGCACCTCGCCGTGCAGTACCGCGAACCACCCCTCCGCCTCGGCGCCCCAGGTGCGCCACGCCGCCGCGATGGCATCGAGCCGCGCGGCGTCCGCGTGTCCGCCCGCCACCGCGCGGTCGGCGTAGGAGGAGGCGACCGTGCGGTCCGCCCACAGGCCGCTCCACCAGGCCCGCTCGTCCTTCGAGGCGTAGCACCAGGTCGCGGCGGTCGACGTGATGTCGGTGAACCCGGCCCGCAGCGCCCAGGCCCGCAGGCGGCGGCCCGCGTCGGGCTCGCCGCCGCACGCGCGGGCCACCCGCCGGTAGAGGTCCAGCCAGTCGTCCAGGGCGGGCACCTCGGGGTACCAGGTCATCGCCGCGTAGTCCGCGTCGCGGACCGCGACGATGCCGCCCGGCCTGCACACCCGCCGCATCTCGCGCAGCGCGCGCACCGGGTCGCCCACGTGCTGGAGCACCTGGTGGGCGTGGACGACGCAGAAGGAGTCGTCGGGGTAGTCGAGCTCGTGCACGTCGGCGACGGCGAAGTCGACGTTCGTCAGACCGCGCCCCGCGGCCGTCGCGCGGGCCCGGCCGAGGATGTCCGGCGCCCGGTCCACGCCCGTGACATGGCCGTCCGGCACCAGCTCCGCCAGGTCGGCGGTGATGGTGCCGGGCCCGCAGCCGATGTCGAGCACCTTCATGTGGGGCTTGAGCGAGCCGATGAGGTAGGCCGCCGAGTTGGCGGCGGTGCGCCAGGTGTGTGAGCGCAGTACGGACTCGTGGTGCCCGTGCGTGTAGACGGCGGTCTCCCTCGGCATGGCGGTGCCCCACTCCCTCGTCTTCTCTTCGCGGTTTCTCTTCGCGGTCCGCCGGACGTGCTGCGGTACCGGGAACCGTACGCCGCCATGCCGAATAATGAGACCCGCGTATCAATATGTGGTCATGGAGGAGGAGGCCGCTGTGGTCATTCGGCGTTCGGCAGCGGGCGGTAGACGGTGAGGACACCGTCGCTTCCGCCCGGGCTGGTCCCGCCGTCGCCCGCGCCGTCGCCCGCGCGCAGCCGCTCCGCGGCGACCGCCACCGCGCCGCCCGTCTCCACGGCGCGGCACACGTCCAGCGCCTCCTCGACGCCGATCTCGTACGCGAAGCGTCCCGAGGCGCCGCCCGGCAGGACCGCGAGCGGCAGGGCGTGCCGCAGGGCGACGGCCGCGGCGACGTTCACCGCGGCGTCGTTCCCGCAGACCCCGATGGCCCGCCCCCGGTCGGCCGCCTTCTCCAGCTCGGCGGGCAGCTCCGTGGCGTCGCAGACCACGAACTCCGCGCGGGGGAGCGCCTCGCGCAGGGCCTCGGCCCGCTCACCGGCGTCGAACTCGGCGACCACGACCAGGCCCTCGCCGCCGGGCAGCGCGGGTGCGGCGGCCCGGGTCCTGCCGGGCGTGCGCGGCCTGCGGAAGGAGGCGAGGCCGCGCACCGCGAAGGCGGCGCCCACGCCGAGGGCGGCGCCCACGGCCACGTCGCCGGGGAAGTGCACGCCCGTATAGACGCGGGACAGCGCCACCGCACCCGCGACCGGCGCGACGGCGGCGCCCCAGCCGCCCGACTCCAGCGCCACACCCGTGGCGAAGGCGGCGGCGGACGCGGAGTGGCCCGAGGGGAACGAGGTGGTGATGGGCTGCCGCTTCAGCTGCCGCATGAGCGGCACGGAGTCCAGAAGCGGCCTCGGACGGCGCACCGAGCGCTTGCCGAGGGTGTTGATGGTGGCGGAGGCCAGCGCGAGCGAGGCGACGCCGCGCACGGCCGCGCGGCGGGCCCGTGGGCCGCCGACCGCCGCCATGGCCGCGGCCGTGCCGAACCAGAGCAGCCCGTGGTTGGCGCTCCGGCTCAGCCGGGGCAGCAGGCGGTCGCCGCCCGGCCAGTGCCGTACGGCGACGGCCTCGAAGGCCCGGGAGTCCAGCGCGAGCAGCCGGGCCCGCAGGGTGTCGGTGTGCATGGGGGTGGCATCTGTGCTCATGCGCTCCGGGTACCCGAAGCGGTGTCCGGCACTACCGCCGGGGAAACCGGTTTGCTCCGGCGGGCGCCCGGCACGGAGAATCCGCCCCATGGGACATCTGGAAGCAGCGCACCTGGAGTACTACTTGCCGGACGGGCGGGCGCTGCTCGGCGACGTCTCCTTCCGGGTCGGCGAGGGTTCCGTCGTCGCCCTGGTCGGGGCCAACGGCGCGGGCAAGACCACCCTGCTCCGGCTGCTCTCCGGTGAGCTCCAGCCGCACGGCGGCGGTGTCAACGTCAGCGGCGGACTCGGTGTGATGCCCCAGTTCGTCGGCTCCGTACGGGACGAGAGCACCGTGCGCGACCTGCTCGTATCGGTCGCACAGCCCAGGATTCGCGAGGCCGCGAAGGCGGTGGACGCCGCCGAGCACGCGATCATGACGGTCGACGACGAGGCCGCCCAGATGAGTTACGCGCAGGCGCTCTCGGACTGGGCCGAGGTCCAGGGGTACGAGGCGGAGACGCTCTGGGACATCTGCACCACGGCCGCGCTCGGCGTGCCGTACGACAAGGCACAGTTCCGTGAGGTCCGCACGCTCTCCGGCGGCGAGCAGAAGCGACTGGTCCTTGAGGCGCTGCTGCGCGGCACGGACGAGGTGCTGCTCCTGGACGAGCCGGACAACTACCTCGACGTCCCCGGCAAGCGCTGGCTGGAGGACCAGCTCAGGGAGACCCGCAAGACCGTCCTGTTCGTCTCCCACGACAGGGAGCTGCTCGCCCGCGCCGCCGAGAAGATCGTCAGCGTCGAGCAGAGCCCGGAGGGCGCCGACGCCTGGGTGCACGGCGGCGGTTTCGAGACGTTCCACGAGGCCCGCAAGGAGCGCTTCGCGCGCTTCGAGGAGCTGCGCCGCCGCTGGGACGAGAAGCACGAGCAGCTCAAGAAGCTGGTGCGCACCCTGCGCCAGGCCGCCGACGTCAGCCATGAGCTGGCCTCGCGCTACCACGCGGCGCAGACCAGGCTCCGCAAGTTCGAGGAGGCGGGGCCGCCGCCCGAGCCGCCGCGCGAGCAGGACATCACCATGCGCCTGCACGGAGGACGCACCGGCGTACGCGCCGTGACCTGCGAGAACCTCGAACTGACCGGGCTGATGAAACCCTTCGACCTGGAGGTCTTCTACGGCGAGCGGGTCGCCGTCCTCGGCTCCAACGGCTCCGGCAAGTCGCACTTCCTGCGGCTGCTCGCGGGCGACCCCGGCAACCCGGTGCCGCACACCGGGTTCTTCAAGCTCGGCGCGCGCGTCGTGCCGGGCCACTTCGCGCAGACCCACTCCCACCCGGAGCTGGTGGGCCGCCCGCTCCTCGACATCCTCTGGCGCGAGCACGCCCAGGACCGGGGCGCCGCGATGTCACGGCTGCGGCGCTACGAACTGACGGCCCAGGCCGAGCAGAACTTCGACCGCCTCTCCGGCGGCCAGCAGGCCCGGTTCCAGATCCTGCTCCTGGAACTCGAGGGCTGCACCGCCCTGCTCCTCGACGAGCCCACGGACAACCTCGACCTGGAGTCGGCCGAGGCCCTCCAGGAGGGGCTCGAAGCCTTCCAGGGCACGGTCCTCGCGGTCACCCACGACCGCTGGTTCGCCCGCTCCTTCGACCGCTATCTCGTCTTCGGCAGCGACGGCCGGGTCCGTGAGACGCCGGAGCCGGTGTGGGACGAGCGCCGGGTGGAGCGCGCGCGGTAGCCCGGTGGGGGCGGTCCCCGGACCGCCCGTCCGGCCGCCGTGGGGAGCGCGGTCGGCGGGTGCGTTGCATCCTGAGTAGGCCGTGCCGATGGGGTTACACGGTGGGCACGGACCGACGCTACGAGGAGCGACCCATGACCGGAGTCGAACCGGATCAGCTGGACGACCAGCAGCTCATAAGGGAGCTCGAGGCGATCCACCGGACCCGCCACACCACTCTCCTGCACGGCTCGGACGACGCGCTGCGCGCCCACAACGACCGCATGGCGGAGCTGGAGGGCGAGTACCTCCGGCGCCATCCGCGCAGGTCGGTCGCGCCGGGACGGACCCGTGAGGGCGCGCGCGAACGGAAGGGCGCCGACTCGTGAGCAACGAAACGGCCCACGCGGCAGACCGGGACAGCGGCGGCGGATCGCTCCTCGACCGGCACGGCGAGGCGCTCGACCTGTTCTCCGACCGGGTGCACGCCATCCGCCCCGACCAGTGGGACGCGCCCACTCCCTGCACCGACTGGAACGTGCGCGACCTGGTCGGCCATCTCACCGGCGAGCAGCTCTGGGTGCCCCCGCTGGTCCGCGACGGCGCCACCATCGAGAGCGTCGGCGACTCCTTCGAGGGCGACGTGCTCGGCCCCGACCCGGTCGCCTCCTGGGACACCGCCGCCGCCGCGGCCCGCGCCGCCTTCCGCGAGCCGGGCGCCCTGGACCGCACCGTCCACCTGTCCTCGGGCGAGTCCTCCGCGACGCACTACTGCGGACAGATGACCATGGACCTGGTGGTGCACGCCTGGGACCTCTCGCGGGCGATCGGCGCGGACGAGAAGCTCCCGGCCGACCTGGTGGAGTTCGCCGTACGTGAAGTGACGCCGTACGCCGATGAGCTGGCGGGGACCGGGCTCTTCGACCGCGCGGTGGAGCCGCCGCCCGGCGCCGACCAGCAGACCCGGCTGCTCAACATGCTCGGCCGAAAGGTCTGAGCGGACCGTTGAGCACGGGCGAGAGGCGAGTGCGGCAGGAGATGTTCACGCGGCGTTGGCCGAATCTTCACCCGCGCGGTGGGGTAGCCGATCTGCCATGAGAGTTGGCGTGGTGGATGTGGGTTCGAACACCGTACGGCTCGTGGTCGCGGACGCCGACGGGCAGGTGCCGCTGCCCGTCCACACGGGCAAGCGGCGGCTGCGGCTCGCCCAGCACGTGGACGCCGAGGGCAGGCTCGGCGAGGAATCGGTGCGGCAGCTCGTCGACGCGGTGCGTGACGTGCAGGAGGAGGCGCACCGGTGGGGCGTGGCGCAGCCGCTCTTCGCCTTCGCCACCTCGATCGTGCGGGACGCGCCGAACCGGGCCGAGGTGCTCGACGCCGTGGAGGCGGGGACCGGGCTGCGGCTGCGCACCCTCTCCGGTGAGGCCGAGGCTGAGCTGACGTTCCTCGCCGCCCGGCGGTGGATGGGCTGGAGCGCGGGCCCGCTGGTGCTCTTCGACATCGGCGGCGGTTCGCTGGAGGTGGCCTTCGGCCGCAGCCGCCTGCCGGACTACGCGGTCTCCCTGCCGCTGGGCGCGCGCCGTCTGACCCGGCAGTTCCTCGACGGGCAGGACCCGCCGGGGGAGCGGGACATCAAGGCCGTACGGCGCCAGGTGCGCCATCAGCTGCGGGACGTGGCCGCCCGCATCCGCTGGGAGATGCCGCACGCGGCGGTCGCGACCTCGCGCACGTTCCAGCAGCTCGCCCGGTTGTGCGGCGCCCCGCCCGGACGCTACGGACCGTTCGTGCAGCGGGAGTTGGCGCGGCCACGGCTCCGCGAGGCGCTCAAGGACCTCACGCGGCTCCCGGCGGACGAACGGGCCCAGCTCCCCGGCATCTCGGCGGCACGGGCGGACCAGTGCCTGGCGGGCGCGGTGGTGGCGCACACGGCGATGAAGCTGACGGGCCTGGAGGTCCTGACGGTCTGCCCCTGGGCGCTGCGCGAAGGCATCCTCCTGCGTTACATCGAGGACGGCGACGCGGACTGGTGGGAACGCAAGGAGCACGTGGGCGGCCGCCACGCGCCGCAGAGCGACCTGATCCCGCTGCGCCTGGCGGCCTCTCCCTGACCCGGGCCCGCTGGGCCGTCAGGCCTGTGCGATCCCCGGCCAGCCGTCCGGTTCCGCGCGGCTGATGTCGGCAAGCGCGGACGACGGGTCGCGGGCGAGCGCCAGGTCGCCGAGGCTCACCATGCCCACCGGGTCGCCGTCCTCCACGACCGGCAGCCTGCGGACCGCGTGGTCGCGCATCAGGTCGACCGCGTACTCCACGGAGTCGTCCGGCGCGACCACGACCGGGCTCGGCGTGCAGACGGCCTGGGCGCTCACCGTCAGCGGATCGGCGCCGTCGGCCACCGCGCGCAGGGTGATGTCCCGGTCGGTGAGCACGCCGACGATCTGGCCGTCCACGGCCACCAGTACGTCCCCGATGTCCTGCGCGCGCATGAGCTGCGCCGCCTCCACGAGCGAGGCGTCGGGCCGCACCGCCACGACTCCCGGTGACATGACGTCCCGCACCTGATCAGTCACGGCTGTCCCCTCCTCCGTCTCCCGGCAGAAACTCCTGCACCTTCGCCTTCAGGCCCTGCTTCACCGCCGCCGGACCCGCCTCGCCCCGCAGGACCGCCGCGGCCGCCGCCTCGAACTGCCCCCAGGTGGCGTGCGGCGGCACCGGCCGCACCGCGGGGTCGGTACGGAAGTCGACCACCGTGGGTCCGTCCGCCGCCAGCGCCGTGCGCCAGGCGTCCTCGACCTCACCGGGGCGCTCCACGAGGACCCCGGTGAGACCGAGGGAGCGGGCGATCTCCGCGTACGGCGTCCCGGGGTCCCGCTCGTGCCAGACGGCGACGACGAGCCGGGGATCGTCCCACCGTCCCCCGCACGCCGCGGCGTCGGCCAGCTCCGCCATCCCGTCCAGCCGTGTGGTGCCGTCGCCGACCAGGGCGATCACGGGCCGGTCGGGGTGGGCGTACTTCGCCCCGATCGCGTACGGCAGCCCGCACCCCGACGTGTCGGGCGTCCCGGGGAGCACGGCGCGCATGCCGTCGCGGAGCGTGAGATGACGCGCGCACCAGGCGGCGACCGGGCCGGAGTCGCAGGTGAGCACGGTGTTCTTCGGGAGCAGCCGGTCCAGGACGTGGGCCACGTACTCCGGGTTGACCGGGTCCGCGGACAGTTCGGCCCTGCGCCTCAGCACGTCCCTCCAGCGCGTCATCCCCGCCCGGATCTCGTCGCGCCACTCGTGGCGGACGCCCCTGCGTTCCCCGTCGATCAGCGGGATCAGCGCGCGCAGCGTCGCCCCCGCGTCGCCTACGAGGCCGGCCTCGTAGGCACCGGCCTCGTAGGCACCGGCCTCGTCGGGGCGGCCGTTCCCCGCCGGGAGCGGCTCGATGTCGATCCGCACGGCCCGCACCGGTTCGGCACCGGGCAGGAACCGCGCGGGGGGCAGGCTCGAACCGACCGTCAGGAGGGTGTCGCAGTCGCGCATCAGCTCGTACGAGGGGCGCGTGCCGAGCGGGCCGATCACCCCCGTGACGCCGGGGAGTTCGTCGCTCAGCGCGTCCTTGGCGAGCAGCGTCTTGGCGACCCCGGCGCCGAGCAGCTCCGCGATCTCCTCGACCTCGGCGCGCGCGCCCGCCGCGCCCTGCCCGATCAGGACCGCCGCCTTGTCCCCGGCGTTCAGCACATCGGCGGCGCGCCGCAGGTCTTCGGGTGACGGCGGCCCCGCCGGGGTGGCCGGGTCCGGGGCGGCGGACTCCGAGGCGGGTCCGAGCGGGGCGCGGGCGAGTGCGCGTACGTCCACGTCACCGGGGACGATCACGGCGGTCGGGCAGCGGCGCGCGTACGCCGTGCGCACCGCCTCGTCGATGACGTCAGGGAGCCGCCCGGGTTCCGTCACGGCCCGCACGAAGCCGAACGTCATGTCCACGCGGAGCCCGTGCGGATCGGTCTCCCCGATGAGGGCGAGCACGGGCACATGGTCCGGCCCGGCGACGGACAGGCCGTTCAGGAGGCGGACGGCGCCGGGGCCCGTCGTGGCCGCGCAGACCCCCAGACGGCTGCCGGACCTCGCGTGGCCCACCGCCTCCAGCGCCGCCGTCTCCTCGTCACCGGGCCGGCTGAAGACCTGCTCCACGCCCCAGGCACGCAGCCTCTCCCGGATGTGCTCGGCGACCTTGACGCTCATGACGCAACCCTCCGCGGGGTCGAGGAACGACGGTCACGTCCGGGTGTCCGATGAAGCCCCGGGGAAACCTGGGCCGAGATCCGCTGTGTTTGCCCTGCCGGGTCCGGGGCAGGCGGAGAGAAGTGCTTCGGACCGGAGGCACGTCCGTGGGAGCCGCGCGCTTCGCCGCCCCCCGGGTGTGTTTCCGTCGTGGTCCGACGCGTACGCGCTCCCTCGGTGACCGTCCACCCAGAGGCACCCTTCCCAGGGAGTTGCGCACCATGCGATCCCACGCGAACAGCACGCTGCCCGCCAGGAGCAGGCGTCACCCGCACGACGACGCACCCGACACCACCGAAGCGTTCGAACGGCTCGTGGAGCTGGACGAGGGTCCTGAACGGGACGTCCTGCGCGACGAGATCGTGCAGGCCTGGCTGCCCATGGCCGAGCGGCTCGCCGGACGGTTCCGCAACCGCGGCGAGGCCCTCGACGATCTGCGGCAGGTCGCGGCCCTCGGTCTGGTGAAGGCCGTCGACCGCTACGACCCCCGGCGCGGCACCGCCTTCGAGAGCTACGCGGTGCCGACCGTCACCGGCGAGATCAAGCGGCACTTCCGCGACCACATGTGGACCCTGCACGTGCCGCGCCGCGTCCAGGACCTGCGCAACCGGGTGCGGTTCGCCAGCCAGGACCTGTCCCAGACGGTCTCCGGGCGCGCCCCCACCACCGCCGAGATCGCCGACCACGCGCACATGAGCGAGGAGGACGCGCGGACCGGCCTGGAGGCGCTGGAGAGCTTCACGGCGCTCTCCCTCGACGCCGAACTCCCGGGCAGCGGCGACGGCTACTCGCTCAGCGACGCGCTCGGCGGCCCCGACCCGGCCCTGGACGTCATCGTGGACCGCGAGGCCGTCCGGCCGCGTATCGAGGCGCTGCCGGAGCGGGAGCGGACCATCCTGTACATGCGGTTCTTCGGCGACATGACGCAGAGCAGCATCGCCGACGAGATGGGCATCTCGCAGATGCACGTCTCCCGGCTCATCAGCCGCTGCTGCGACCGGCTCCGCGACCAGGTGATGCGGGACGCGGCCTGACGGCCCTGGCGGCTCTCACCCGGTGCCCGCCGTGCGCCGCAGGGCCAGCGCCAGGTGGCGGGAGAGCACGTCGACCGCCCGCGCCTCGGCCAGCGAGAAGGCGAGCCTGGCGCCGCACCGGAAGAGCGTGAGAACGCCCTCCGCGGGGCCGTCCGGCGCGGCGAGCGGTACGCACAGCAGGGAGGTGACCTCGGCGCGGACCAGGACCGGCGCCCCGGTCGCGTCCCTGCCGAAGGCGTCCGGGTCCTCCGGGCGCACCTGAAGCGCGGGCACCCCGCCGCGTGCCGCCTCGACGACCAGGGGGCACGCGGCGGGGTCCTGCGCGGCCACGTCCGCGACCGGCGCGTCCGGCGGTCCCAGCACCTTCGTACGGCGCGGTCGCGGTGTCCCGTCGTCGAGCACCACCCAGTCCGCGAACCGGGAGTGCAGCACGGCGGCGGCCGCTTCGTGGACGGCCCGGCGGTCTCCGGCGGGCGCGCTCAGGAGCGCCGTCGTCATGGCGTCGGCCAGGTCGAGTCCGGCCGCGTGCCGCTTCGCCTCGCCGAGGTCGGGCGCGGGGCGCGGCGGGCGCGGCCCCTGGCGCTCGCGCGTCAGCGAGGGCTGGAGCACGACGAGCACCGCCGTGCGCGGCTCGGCGCCGGGGCGCAGGGCCGCCAGCGTCGCGCGGACCGGCAGTTCGGGCTGGGGCTGCAGGTGGACGACGACGCTGCGGTCGCCGTCGCCGCGCGCGACCGCGGCGGTCTGCGAGCGGAAGGCGACCCGGTCGGCGTGGAGCAGGAACCCGGTCAGCGGGCGGCCCGCGGCGAACCCGGCCCGGATGCCGGTCAGGCCCGTCGCCGCGGTGTTCATCCGCCGCACCCTGGTCTCCCGGTCCACGAGCGCCACCGGCAGCGGCAGCCGCTGGAAGATCGCCCGCAGCAGCCGCTCCTCCTCCCGGTCGGGCGCGGGGCCGCCCTGCCGGTCGTTGCCGACCAGGGCCTCGTACGCGGGCCACAAACGGTCCGCGACGTGCCCGAGTTCGAAGATCGCCGCGTCGAGCACGGTGCCGAGGTCCGCCGCGGGAACGGAACGGGCCGACCGCAACTCGGCGACACGGCGCACGAAATCCGCGAGCTCCTCGCCGAAGTCCTCCGCCTGAGACATGCCCCGAACCTAGCCGCCCCGACCGTTTTCGGGAGGGCCTGACGGGAACCCGAGGGGGAGAGGAGGAACGACTCATGGCTCCTTTGCCGGATCCGGACCTGCTCCGCCCCGACTCCGCGCTGCCCGGACGCAGGCTCTCCGAACTCGCCGAGCAGGCCGTGCGCTGCACCCCGGGCTGCTGCGGCGCGAGCACCACGGTCAGCGACGGCGGTGACGAGCACCCCGCCTCCACCACCCACCCCGACCTCGCCGGTCTCGTCGCCGCGCAGCTGCGCTCGGGCGAGGGACCCATCCCCGCCGCCGAGGAGCGGGGCACGCCGGTCGAGTCCGGGGACCTGCTGCGCGAGGACCGCTGGCCCGAGTACCG
>NZ_JASKYR010001179.1:0-1502 GCF_041028215.1 Streptomyces flavofungini | reverse complement strand
GTGCCGTGGGGGGCACGGCGGCGGGAGTCGTGGTGGTCATCGGGCGTTCCTCGTCTCGGCCGGGACTCCGGCCGGGGTGGGGGCCGCGGTCGCGGCCTCGTGGTCGTACGGGGGTTCCTGCGGTCGCTGGTCGGGGAAGACCCAGGCCCGCAGCAGCAGGAACCGCAGGACCGTCGCCGCGAGGTTCGCCGCGATGAGCACCGCGAGTTCGGTGGCGTGCGCGGGGTCGCCGGAGGCCGCGCCGAGCGCCGCGAGCGAGCCGCTGGTCAGGGCAAGGCCGATCGCGAAGACGACGAGGCCCTGGGCCTGGTGACGGACGGCGCGGTCCCTGCCTCGTACGCCGAAGGTGAGCCTCCGGTTGGCCGCCGTATTGCCCACCGCCGACACGAGCAGGGCCAGCGCGTTGGCCGCCTGCGACCCCGTGAACGTACGGAAGCCGCTGTAGAGCAGGAGGTAGCAGAGGGTCGAAAGGGCGCCGACCACGCAGAAGCCGACGAGCTGACGGGCCAGGCCGCGCGGGACGCCGGTCAGCTCCCGGTCCCTCGGATCGTCGCCGAACGGGCGGGCGAGCCGGTCGAGCGGCAGCGCGCCGACGGCGAGGGCCCGGCCCACCCGCCACACGCCCTTGAGGTCGTCGGCGGCCGTCCGCACCAGGTGCACCGTGGAGTCCGGGTCGTCGACCCAGTCGACCGGCACCTCGTGGATGCGCAGCCCGGCGCGCTCGGCGAGGACCAGCATCTCGGTGTCGAAGAACCATCCGGTGTCCTCGACCAGCGGGAGCAGCACCCGCGCCACGTCACCGCGGATCGCCTTGAACCCGCACTGGGCGTCGGAGAACCTGGCGTGCAGGGAGCCGCGCAGGATGAGGTTGTAGGCCCGCGAGATGAACTCCCGCTTCGGGCCGCGCACCACCCGCGAGCTGCGGGCGAGGCGGGAGCCGATCGCCAGGTCCGAGTGGCCCGAGATCAGCGGGGCGACCAGCGGGAGCAGCGCGTTCAGGTCGGTGGAGAGATCCACGTCCATGTACGCGAGGACCGGCGCGTCGGACGCCGCCCAGACCGCGCGCAGTGCCCGCCCGCGCCCCTTCTGTTCGAGCCGGACGTGCCGCACCTCCGCCAGGGAGTCGGCGAGCGCGGCGGCGATCGCCGGGGTGCGGTCCGTGGAGGCGTTGTCGGCGACCGTGACGCGGAAGGGGTAGGGGAAGGTGCGGACGAGGTGGTCGCGGAGCCGCCGGACGCAGGGGCCGAGGTCCTTCTCCTCGTTGTGGACGGGGATCACGACGTCCAGGACGGGGACCTCGCGCCATGCGGCGGGGAGGTGCTCCCGGGCGGGCAGGGCGCCCCGCGCCCGGGACGGGACGGCTCTCGTGGCCTCCGTGGCGGAAGCGGCCGGTGAAGGGTCGGTTCGCATGCCACCGACGGTCGTCAAGCGGTCTGTCAGGGGTGTGTGGTGAGCCTGTGGTCCGGCTGTGAGGTGGGCCCGGGGGCCGGATCGCGGGGGTC
>NZ_JASKYR010001178.1:0-1547 GCF_041028215.1 Streptomyces flavofungini | reverse complement strand
TTCTCCAACCGCTGCACCCACAAGCAGTGCCCGGTGACGAGCGTCGCCGACGGCACCATCAACTGCCCCTGCCACGGGAGCAAGTTCGACATCGCCGACGGCAGCGTCAAGCAGAACCCGGCGCCCTCGCCGCTGCCCCCGGCCGAGATCTCCGTGGACGGCGGCTCGATCAAGCTCGTCTGACAGGTGCGTCGACAGGCTCGTCCGGGGGGCCTCACGCGCGCGTGGGCCGCTTCCAGGCGTCGAGCACGTCCTGGGTGGTGGTGACGGTGGCGACCAGGGCGAGGGTGTTGCGGACCATCGCCGGTGTGTAGTCGGCGGGGACGCCCGCGATGGCGTCGGCGGGCACGACGGCGGTGTAGCCGAGGTTGACGGCGTCGAAGACCGCGTTCGGGATCGCGACGTTGGCCGAGACCCCGGTGATCAGGAGGGTCCGGCAGCCGAGGTTGCGCAGCAGCGGGTCGACGTCGGTGCCCGCGATCGGGGAGAGGCCGTGCAGGCGGCGTACGACCAGATCCTCGTCGGCCACCTCGATCGGCGGCGCGATCCGCACGGCGGGCGTGCCGGAGAGCTGCTGCACGGGCAGCCGTCCGGCGGCCCGGAAGAGCCGGGCGTTGCGGTTGGCACCGCGTCCGTCCGGGCGCCGCTCGGCCACCGCGTGCAGGACCTGGACGCCGCTGCCGTGGGCCGCGGCCACCAGCCGGGCCACATGGCCGAGCGCCCCGGACTCGGTGGCCGCACGGGCGAGTTCGGGCAGTGCGCTCCCGGCGCCCACGACGCCCTGCTGGCACTCGACGGTCAGCAGGGCCGTGCTCGCCGGGTCGAGGATCTCGCTGAGCTGTCCGCAGGACGGCATGGGTCCCCCTGTTCGCGGTGGGCCGGGCCGCCGACGGGACCGCCTCCGGTCCGCCGTGCCCGGAATCCGCGCGAGGCTAACGGCCATTGCGTGACGGGGGAAGAGCGTCCATCATCCCTTTCTGACACAACGTCAGGACAGGCGTGGACCCGCGGGCCCGCACGGCGCGACCGCACGGGCACCACTGGAGACACGCGGCTACGCCACTTGGGAGGACACATGGCCGCCACGCAGCGCCGGGGCCGCAGGATCATGATGACGCCGGACGAGCTCGACGCGTTCCTCGCCGCGCAGCGCACCTGCCGCGTGGCGACGGTGTCGAAGGACGGCGCGCCGCACGTCAGCACCCTCTGGTTCCACTGGGACGGCACCTCCCTGTGGCTGTACTCGACCACCCGCAGCAAGCGCTGGGCCGATCTGCGCCGCGACGGCCGGATCGCCGTGGTGGTGGACGCCGGTGAGGAGTACGGGGAGCTGCGCGGCGTCGAGCTCTCCGGGACCGTGGAGTTCGTCGGGGAGGCGCCGCGCACGGGTGAGCCCTGCCCCGAACTCGCCGTCCCCGAGAAGCTCTTCGCGCGCAAGCTCTTCGGCATGGACGAGATGCCGCACGACGGCCGCCACGCCTGGATCCGCCTCACGCCCGACGCGATCGCCTCCTGGGACTTCCGCAAGCTGGCGGCACTCTGAGGGC
>NZ_JASKYR010001177.1:0-1875 GCF_041028215.1 Streptomyces flavofungini | reverse complement strand
GTTCGGTGTCGTCGTCGTAGGCGAAGACCAGCTGGACCACGGGGTCGTGGCTGGTGTCGCGGGCGGGGGCGAGGGAATCGACGACGGACTCGAAGGGGGCGTCCTGGTGGGGCTGTCCGGCGAGCAGCCCGGCACGGACGCGGTCGATCAGTTCGCCGTACGAGGGGTCGCCGGAGAGATCGACGCGCAGCGCCAGGGTGTTGGTCAGCATCCCGGCCATCTCCTGGAGCTCCGGCCGGTCGCGCCCGGAGACGGGGAAGCCGATGACCAGGTCGTCGCGGCCCGAGAGGCGCCCGAGGAAGGCGGCGTACGCGGCGAAGAGGCCCATGAACGGGGTGGCCCCGCGGGCCCGCGCGGCCTCGGCGAGGCGTCCGCGCGGCCCCGCGCCGAGCGGGAACCGCACGCTGCCGCCCGCCGCCGTCCGTACGGCGGGACGCGGCCCGTCCAGGGGCGGTGAGACGACCTCGGGGGCGCCGCGCAGCCGCTCGGCCCAGTGGGCGACGGCCCCGGCGTAGGCGCCCTCGGCCTGGCGTTCGCGCTGCCAGGCCGCGTAGTCGGGGAACTGGAGCGGGAGTTCGGGCAGGGTGCCCCCGGCGTACGCGGTCGAGAGGTCCCGCAGGATGACGCCGAGGGACCAGCCGTCGCAGACGAGGTGGTGGGCGACGAGCAGCACGCGGTGGGTGCCGTCGTCGACGCCGTACACCGCGCAGCGCAGCAGCGGTCCCGCCGCCGGGTCGAAGGGCCGGGCCGCCTCGGCCCGCATCCGCGCGTCCGCCTCAGCGGCGCGGACGTCCTTCTCGACGGTGAGGTGCGCGCGGCCGGTGGCGCGGACGATCTGTGCCGGTGTGCCGTCGGCGGCGGTGCGGAAGACGGTCCGCAGCGACTCGTGGCGGGCGACGACGGCGTCGAGCGCGCGGGTGAGCGCGGCGAGGTCGAAGGGGCCGTGCACGGCGAAGGCGGCGGGCACGTTGTACTGGGCGGTGCCCGGGTTCATCCGGTCGAGGACCAGGAGCCTGCTCTGGGCGTCGGAGACGGGGAACTCGTATTCCTCGGGGAACTCCACTGCTCTCACTCTCCCTGGAGGGTGGTTCTCGGGCCCTGCGGGAGGGCGGTGCCGAAGGTGGTCTCGATGGCGGCTTCCACTGTTCTCGCTATCCGCGCCGCCGGTCCCGCGTCGAGTACCTCCGCGTGGGCGCAGGCCAGTTCGTGGACGTCGACCCGGGGGGCCGCGCGGCGCCAGGCCGCCGCCTTCTCCTCGGTCGGTACGGCCTCCGGGTCGCGGGTGGCGGCGAAGAGCGTCACCGTCCCGTCGTAGCGGGAGGGGACCCAGGCGCGGCCGAGCTCCACGTGGCGGGCGATCGCCTCGCCGAGGGCGGCGCGGCGGGGTCCGCCGATGCCGTCGAGGGCGGCGCCCTCCTCGCGGAGGATGCGCGCGGCCTCCGCCGCGACGACGTCGGGCGGCAGCGGGGTGCGGGCGGTCTCCGGCGGCTTCGGCATCGCGTCCACCACGGCGAGGAGGGCCACTTCCTCGCCCGCCGCGCGCAGCAGGACCGCCATCTCGTGCGCCACGGGACCGCCGAACGACCTGCCGAGCAGGAGGTAGGGGCCGTGCGCCTGGACGGCGCGGACGCGGTCGAGGCAGTCGCGCGCCACGTCCCGTACGGATGTCGGCGGGGCGGCTCCGGCCCCCGAGAGCGCGGGCGTCTGCAGGGCGTGGACCGGACGGTCCGGGTGCAGGTGCGGGAGCAGCGACGCGTAGGCCCAGCCCACGCCGAGGCCAGGGGGTACGCAGAACAGCGGGGTTCTGTCGCCCGCCGCGCGCAGGGTGAGCAGGGGCGCGAGGCTGTCCCCCGCGGCCGGGGCGGGGCCGTCGAC
>NZ_JASKYR010001176.1:0-1335 GCF_041028215.1 Streptomyces flavofungini | reverse complement strand
TTCCTGGTGGAGAACTACGCGCCGCCCCGGCGGTGCCAGGGAGCGCAGGGCAGCGAGCGGCGCGTAGTTCTCCACCAGGAACGTGCGGCCGTCGAGGGGGCGCGGCGCGGGCACGGGGCGGTGGGTGAGGCCCAGGTGCAGGGCGCGCACCACGTCCGTCCCCGCGCCGTCGGCGAAGAGGCGGAACTGGGCACCCGGGCGCGGGTTGAAGTCGATGAGGTGGAAGTCGCCGGTCCGGGCGTCCCGGCGGAAGTCCAGGTCGAAGATGCCGCGGTAGCCCAGGGCGGAGACGATTCTGCGCGCCGCGGACCACAGTTCGGGGTTCGCCGACCACTCGCCGCTCACCGTGAGTCCGGCCGAGCGCGGCCAGGAGCGGTGCTTGCGTCCGGTACCGCCGCCGCGTACGACGCCGTCGTGCCCCGCGCAGCCGTGGACGAACCAGTCCGCGTCCCCGGCCCCGGGCACGAACGCCTGGAGGAGCAGCGGGCTGCCCGCCTCGCCGCGCCGCTCGAAGAGGGCCGCCGCCTCCTGCGGGGAGGTGATGACGGTGGTGCTGCGCAGGCCCGCGGCGTGCGGGAGCAGCCAGGGGCGGCTCCACTTCGCCAGGGCGGGAAGGCCGAGGCGGTGCGCGGCGCGGGCGGCGTCGGCGGCCGACTCCGGTACGGCGGTGGGCGGATGCGCGACACCGGCCCGCTCGCACACCCGCGCGAGCGTGATCTTGTCCGCGACGCGCTCGGCGGTGTCGCCCGCCGGGCGCGGCAGCAGATAGAAGTCGCTCAACTCCGCGTGCAGGGCGCTCACCGCGAGGGCGCCCGCGTCGTCCATGGGGATGAGGACGGCGGGTTCGGTGAGGTGCCGCGCGACCCGCCGCAGGACCCGGAGGACCTCGGGGAGCGGCGCCCCGGGCGGGGGCGGCGGATGCATCCGGCGCAGATATCGCGAATGCCGTACGGGACTTCCGTGGTCGTCGGCCACCAGATGGACCTCGACGCCCGCGCGCCCCAGCGAACGAACGGCGCCGAGCGTCCCATGGTGAAAGGGATTGCGGTCGGTCCGCAGCAGGACCGCGGGGGTCCTTGTGTCCAGAGGAAGCAAATTCGTCCTCCCTGCTCGGTCGCCCTTGTGGGCGAGGTGGCGTAACCCAGGATTAGAAACTCGATTGGCGCAATAGAAATACGAATGACGGCGAATCAGTACGCGAGGCGGCAGAAGAGGAGCGGTCATGGCCCCACGGTGTGTGCGACGCAGGGAACGGATTTCCTTCATCGCGGGAGGGATCGTCGTGTCGGTGGCCCTCGCCGCCGCGCCCGCCTACACGGCGGGCGTCCTGCGCGA
>NZ_JASKYR010001175.1:0-1591 GCF_041028215.1 Streptomyces flavofungini | reverse complement strand
TACCCCCGCCAGAGTCCCCGCGGACTCGCCCGAACCCCGAGTACGCCTGTGTCTTCCTCCTCTCCTGCCTCTCCCACTTCTCCCGCCTCCCGGTCGCCGTGGCGGTCCCTGCGGTACCGCAGCATGCGCTGGTGGTCGGTCGCGAACTTCGTGTCCAACGCCGGTACGTGGATGCAGCTCACCGTGCAGAACCTGCTGGTCCTCCAGATCACCGGCTCCGCGGCGGCCACCGGGCTCTCCATGTCGGTGCAGGCCGCGCCCGCGCTCCTGATGAGCCTCGTGGGCGGCGCCGCGGTCGACCGCTGGCCCCGCAAGGTCACGGCCGCCGTCAGCCAGGCGCTGCTCGGCCTCATCGCCTTCACCACGGCCGTCCTGGTGGCGGTCGGCGGGCTGAACCTGAGCGTCCTCATGGCCCTCGCCGCCGTGACCGGTGTCATCGCCACGGTCGACGGGCCCGCCTGCGCCCTGCTCGGCAACGACCTCGTGCCCCCGCAGGACGTGCCGTCCGCGATCGGCGTGGGCTCGCTCGTGCACAGCGCCGGGCGGCTCGCGGGCGCCGCGCTCGGCGGAGTCACGGTCGGCTTCCTCGGCACGGCGGCGGCCTACGCCGCCAACGGCGTGTCGTTCCTCTTCGTGGCCTCGGTCATCCCGTTCCTGCGTCCCGCGTACGGGGCGGTGCGCGGCGCGGTGGCGGAGCGGCGGCCCGACCCCGTACCGCACGCCGCTGAGCCGGTGGGCGAGAACATGACCGTGCGGCAGGGCCTCGCCTTCTTCATGCGCCGTCCGCGCCTGGTCGCCCTCGCGGGCATCACCGGCATCAGCGCGGTCTTCGGGCGGAATTACAACCTCACCCTGGTCGTCCTGGTCACCGGGCCGCTGGCCGGGAGCGCCGGGGCGTTCGGCACGGTCTCCACGGTGCTCGCGGTCGGCGGCATCATCGGCGCGGTCCTCGGCGCGCGGCTGCGCAGGCCGTCCGTGCGCCTGGTGGGCACGCTGGCCGCCGCGGGCGGTCTGCTCCAGGTGCTCGCCGGGCTCTCGCCCACCTTCGCCGTCCTGCTCGTCCTGGTGCTGCCGATGGCCGTGGTCGAGTCGGTCTCCGACACCGCGGGCACGACGGTCCTCCAGACCGACCCTCCGGCCCATCTGCGCGGCCGGGTGCTCGGCGTGTGGGGCAGCATCAGCACCGCGTGGGGCCTGGGCGGTCCGCCCGCGCTCGGCCTGCTCATGGAGCTGGCCGGGGCCCGTGGCGCCCTGATCTCCGGCGGCCTGCTCATCGCGGGCTCGATCGGCGCGGGCTATCTGCTGCGCGGCCGGTCCGGCGGCGCGCCGGTACGGGTACGGACGGACGTCCGCGAGTCCGCCGCGCAGCCCGCGCTCGGAACGGCGGCCTGAGACCCCGGCGACCGGGCCTCCGGCCGGGGCAGGCCCCGCACCGCCGCGACGACCTCGTCCGGCGTGATCCGGAGCAGCCGCTCGTCCGGCTCGGCCCCATGGGCGTCACCGGGGCGGGCCGAACCGTCACCGCCGGGGTGCCACAGCACGTGGTGCCGTACGTCGGCGGGCGGCCCCCAGAGCCGGGGCGCGACGGGGC
>NZ_JASKYR010001174.1:0-1506 GCF_041028215.1 Streptomyces flavofungini | reverse complement strand
GCCTACGCGTACCCCGTGGGCGAGGCGACCTGGCTGCGCGCCAACATGGTGTCCTCGCTCGACGGCGCCGCCCAGCACGACGGCCGCTCCCAGCCGATCTCCGGCGACACCGACATGCGGATCTTCGGCACCCTGCGGGCCCTCGCCGACGCCGTGGTCGTCGGCGCCGAAACGGTTCGTCTTGAGGGCTACCGCCCGGCACGCGCGCGTGAGGCCTTCGCGGCGCGCAGGGCGGCGGCGGGCCAGGCCCCCGCGCCCGCCATCGCCGTGGTCAGCGCGAGCCTGGACCTGGATTTCTCGCTTCCGCTTTTCACCTCGCCGCTCACCCCCACGCTCGTGGTGACGGGCGCCGCCGCGCCCGCCGACCGGGTGGCGGCGGCCCGCGCGGCCGGTGCCGATGTGGTGTTCGCCGGGGAGGGCGCGACCGTGGCGCCCGCACGGGTGGCGCCCGCCCTCGCCGASCGRSGSCTCACGCGGCTGCTCACCGAGGGCGGTCCCCGGCTGCTCGGGCAGTTCGTGGCGGCCCACGCGCTGGACGAGCTCTGTCTGACGGTGTCGCCGACGCTCACCGCGGGGGACGCGCAGCGGATCGCGGGCGGACAGGCGCTGGCGACGCCGGATCGGTTCGTACTGGCGTCCGTACTGGAGGAGGCCGGGTTCCTCTTCACCCGATACCGTCGGAGCTGACAATGAGCGGAATAGCTCGTTCCGTTTCGCTCCGGCTGGGCACACTTAAAGTCGCAGACCCCGTACGGCCACGGGGCAGGATGGTTTCCGCGAGGGCCGGAAGGACGGCCCACGGATGAGAGGGCGCCTGACGTGTTCACAAGCGTATTGATGATCGAGAAGGCCCTGACCTCCGCGGACGTGGAGTTCGTCACCACCTTGCACGGGGATGAGACGGTCACGTTCCACGTGCTGCTGCAGCCCAGGGGGGACCAGGCCGACCGGCTGCTCCGGGCCATCGACGACGTGGCACTCGGCGAGCTCGACGAGGCGGCGCGGGAGGGTTCGACCCCCGAGGGCGACGAGGCGGCGGGCCCCGGTGAGCAGGCGCTGCGGGTCTCGCTGACCGCGCTGCGGGCCGCCGGGTGCGAGGCGCAGGGGCGGCTCATCGAGGATCACCCGCTGGACGCGCTGAAGACGCTGGTGGGCGAGGCGGGGGCCGATGAGGTCATCGTGCTGACCGATCCCCACTATGTCGAGGAGTTCTTCCACCGGGACTGGGCGTCGCGGGCGCGGCACAAGGTGGGGGTGCCGGTCTTGAAGCTGTTCTCCCACAGTGATTGATCTGGCCCCTGGGCCTTGAGCGGGGCCTTGGTCTTCTTTTGCCTGCGGGTTCGGGGTGGCTGGTCGCGCAGTTCCCCGCGCCCCTTACGGGCCCGTCCTTGCGGCCCTGGCGGGCTGGTCCCTGGGCCTTGAGCGGAGCTTTGGTCTTTTTTCGCCTGCGGGTTCGTTGTGGCTGGGCGCGCAGTTCCCCGCGCCCCTGGCGGGGCCCGTGCCCCG
>NZ_JASKYR010001173.1:0-1854 GCF_041028215.1 Streptomyces flavofungini | reverse complement strand
GGCCCAGCAGGAGCTGCGCGAAGCCGAGTTCGGAGAAGGCGTACGTGAGGGAGGCGTACGCGGCGGAGGGGGCGGGGCCCGTGGCCGCACCCGCGGGGCTCATGGCCGGGCCCGGGTGTCCCATGCCCGGTCCGCCGGGTGCGGCGGCGGCCGCCTTGAGCACCCGGGCCTCGTGCGCGGCGGCGAACGCGCCGAACTCCGCCGTCCTGCCGAGCTCCGCCACCCGGAGCGGCCCGCAGAACAGCGGCACCCCGCCGCCCCCGGCGGACGGGAAGCCGCCCACGGCCGCGAGCAGCTGCGCCGCGTCGGCCTCGCGCTGGAGCAGCGGCCCCGGCGCGATCCGGGACCCGGCGCCGTCCTCGGGCATCCGCCGCTCGATGAGCTCGCGCAGCCCGGCGCGGACCACGGGCACGAGCGACTCCTCCACGGGCACGCCGTACCGCCGTCCCGCGGTGGCGCGCAGCCGCGCCCAGAACCCGGCGTCGTGCAGCACGGCGGCCCACGCGGCGACGCACCGCTCCCATCTGCGGTCGTCCGGCTCGCCGGGGGCGTGCAGCAGGGCGAGCGCGAGGCCGTGGGAGACCCCCCCCCCCCCCCCCCCCCCCCCGTTCGGCGCGTTCGCCGCCGCGCACGAGGCCCGGGTGCTCAAGGCGGCCGCCGCCGCACCCGGCGGACCGGGCATGGGACACCCGGGCCCGGCCATGAGCCCCGCGGGTGCGGCCACGGGCCCCGCCCCCTCCGCCGCGTACGCCTCCCTCACGTACGCCTTCTCCGAACTCGGCTTCGCGCAGCTCCTGCTGGGCCAGGGCAAACCCGCCGACGCGCTCGCCGCCCTGCACGAACTGCGCTGCCCCGGCTGCCGGTCGCGGGGCGGCGGCCCCGGCGGGGCGGCCGTGTGCGAGCCGGGGTGCGCGCGCTTCGACGAGCTGAACCCCGGGTACGCCGGGCTCGTGGACAAGCACCGCAGGCTCGCCCTCGACGCGCGCGGCCTGGCCCTGGAGGCACGGCTCAGCATGGGCCGCGCCGAACTGACCACGGCACGCCCCGACTTCCCCGCGGCGGCGGCGTACTGGCGCCGCGCCCTGGTGCACAGCCGCGAGATCGAGCGGTACCGCGAGACGCAGACCGCCATCGTCGACATGGCGCTCGGCGCGGCCCGCGCCGCCCACCGCGACGGGCGTCTGAGCCTCGCGGTCACCACCCTGGAGACGACCCGGTCCGTGATCGGCGCCAATGAGAGGGGCCGCCTGGAGGGCCAGTTGGCGCGCGTGCTCGCCGATCGCGGCATCGCCGTGGCCAATGGCCAGGAGGAGCCGCTCGACGGCCCCGCCGCCGATCTGCGCCGCTCCGTCGCCTTCAACCCGCACCTGCTGCGCGCGCAGATCAGCCTCGGCATCGTGCTGCGCGGGCTCGCCGCGGCCCGCTGGAGCTCCGGCAGCCTCTCCGGCGCGCGGTCCGCCCTGCGCGAGGCCATCGCCCAGCTCAGCTCCGCGCTCGAACTCTTCCCCGACGACCCCGAACTGGAAGAGCAGCGCGAGGCCGCGGTCGCCGACCTCGACCACGTGATGTGGCAGCCCGACGAGAGCGAGCAGTGACGGCAGTGCTCGCGTACGAGGAACTCCGCATCCGGGTCCGCCGCGTCGGCGCCGCCCGCTATCTCGTGACGGCGAGCGGGCCCGCGTCGGCCGCCGAGATCATCGCGGTCGGCCGGGAGCCCGCGGAGTTCCGCGCACGCTGGGACCGGCTGATCGCGGCGGAGCTCGGCCAGGCGCCGATGGGCGAGCAGCACACCGTGGCGCAGCTCAGGGAGCTGGGGCGCGGGGTGTTCCGGCTGCTGTTCGGCGAGCCGGGGCA
>NZ_JASKYR010001172.1:0-1061 GCF_041028215.1 Streptomyces flavofungini | reverse complement strand
AACGAAAGCCAAGGGGGAAACGGCATGCTGAGCTTTTCGATTCTCGGAGCGCTGCAGATCCGCACCGCATTAGGCGCCGCGGAGATCTCGGGTGATCTCCAGCGAAACCTGATCCAGACGCTGCTGGTCAGCGAGGGACGCCCCGTACCGGGCGAAATCCTCGTGGAGGAGATGTGGGGCGACGACCTGCCCGACAAACAGGTCAACGCATTGCAGGCCCACATCAGCAGGCTCCGCCGCAAACTGAAGAGCCTGGAGCCGGACCTCGCGGTTCCGAGGGTGACGATGCACCCCTCCGGATACCGGCTCACGATCCATGAGGGCGAATTCGACGCCGCGGAATTCACCAAGGCAGTCCGCCAGGCGGAGGCCGCGGGCGACACGGACGACATCGCGACGGCGGAATTGCTGGGCAGGGCGCTCGCCCTGTGGCGCGGCCCGGTATTCGGCGATTTCCCTGGCGGCACGATCTGCCAGCTGGCCTGCGCCCGTTACGAGGAATACCGTATGCGGGCCATGGAACTCCGCTTCGAGGCGGAGCTCCGTCTGAGCCGCCACGCGGCGATGCTCGCCGAACTGCATGAGGCACACAGTAACCACCCTTTGCGGGAACGCTTCTGCGAGCAATTGATGGTGGCCCTTTACCGCTCGGGCCGCCAGGCGGACGCCCTGAATGTGTACCGCGCCATGCGGCAGCACCTCTCGGACGAACTCGGCATCGATCCGTCCCCCGCTCTGCGCCAGGTGGAACACGCGATTCTCGCGCATGACCCGTCGCTGACGAGGGCGGCGGCGATATTGCTTCAGCCGGCGTAGGGGACGCGGCTGCGAGTCCGTAACTAGGACCGTCCATGGGTCCGCAGGTCCATAGGTTACGTAGGTCCACAGGTTCCGTAGGTCCAGCCGGAGCGGGAGGAAAGCCACCGCTCCGGCGAGGCGCACAGCCCCGCGCAGCGCGCATACCCGTACGCCCATACACCCGTAGGCCCGTACGCCCGTACGCCCGTACGCCCGTAGGCAGCGGCGCACACACATAAACGCGCGCCCTCCCCTTCCTCGCG
>NZ_JASKYR010001171.1:0-1896 GCF_041028215.1 Streptomyces flavofungini | reverse complement strand
GCGTACGGAACCGGCGAGACAAGACACAGAGAGCTCCCGTGCGGCGCCCACGCCCCCGGATGACGGCCCCGCGCACTGAGCGCGAGCCGTGGACATCACCGGACCAGGCGCGGCGCCTGCGGCGCGGCGGCAGGGTGTMGCTGGGGGTGTCGTTCTGCGAGCCCTCGGTGGGGTCGTTCGGCTCAAGCATGCGGGCGGTTCTCCCGTCACGCTCCCGGGCGCCGCGCCTGGTCCGGTGATGTCCACGGCTCGCGCTCAGTGCGCGGGGCCGTCATCCGGGGGCGTGGGCGCCGCACGGGAGCTCTCTGTGTCTTGTCTCGCCGGTTCCGTACGCCCACTTGCGGACGGCCTGGCGAAAGTCTCGGTCAGTGCGCTGCCCGACCCAGGTGGCTCCCGGATACGAGGGCGGCGCTTTGACGCACGTCCTTAACGGGGGCCTTCCGTCGCAGGCGCCTTCGCGGCGGCAGATACGGCGGCCGCGGTGGTCGCGGCCGGTACTGCCTCGCGGTCGGGCGCGAGCGGGTCGGTCACCGTGCCGGTCTCTTCATCGAAAAGCCCCTGCGCCAGCCTGGTCACCGCTGCGGGGACCGGCGGCGCCAGGTCGGCCACAGCTCGGAGACCGGACAGGACGTCGTCAGGTCGTACGGCAGGTGTTACGTGCCGAACAACCAGCCGCAGTATCGCACAGGGCTTGTCTCTCGGCCTATCGGTGTCGTGCGTGATCGCCTCGTCGTCGGCGATCGTCTCCAGGCTCACGACCGCTTCGCGCGCGTCGAAGGTGCGCATGCCGTTCTTCGTGCGGCGCTGCACCTCGACCGTCTCCGCCGCCCGGAACCGCTCGGCGGCGCGGGCCGCGTCGGCCCTCTCCACACCGGCCAGGCGCAGCTCCCAGACGGAGGCGGTCAGGCGGTCGGCGAGGCCCGAGGTGCGGGACTCGACGGCGTCGACGATATCGAGCCCGGCGGGCATCGACTCGTCGAGGAGCGCGCGGAGCTTCGCCGGGTCGCGCGGCGCGGTGAGCGCGATCTCCAGGTACTCGGCCTCGCTGCCCGTGCCGGTGGGTGCGGCGTTGGCGTACGACACCTTCGGGTGCGGGGTGAATCCCGCCGAGTACGCCATGGGCACCTCGGCGCGGCGCAGCGCGCGCTCGAAGGCGCGCTGGAAGTCACGGTGGCTGGTGAACCGGAGGCGGCCGCGCTTGGTGTAGCGCAGGCGGATGCGCTGCACCGCGGGTGCGGGCGGCGGGCCTTCGGGCTGTCGCTTGCCCAGGGGAACTTCTCCTTGTGTGCGGTCCGGGAAAGACCCCCGCCTGAGCGGGGAGCGGTCTGCATGACGCCCGGCCGGTGGCATCCGGCCGGGATCATCCCCGCACAGGCGGGGAAACCGCGTTCCCGGGGTTCTTCTCTAGATTACGCAACTCCGGCGTGTCGAGTTCCCGCCGGGCCGCCGGTACGGGGGCCGGTTCCGGCGGTCTCGGCGCCCCGAGGAGCATGCGGCGTACGTCGGCCCCGGCCTGTCGCATGCTCGCGCGGGCCGCAGTGAGGGCCTGGCGGGTCGCGCCGCGCACCTCCTTGACCACCTTGGCGGCGGGGCGCCAGACCGCGGCGCGGACCAGATGGCCGACCGGGGTCAGGACGGAGCGGTAGGCCCAGCGCACCGGCTCCACGAAGATCCAGCGCAGGAGCCTGGCGAGGAAGCGGCCCACGGCGAGCGAGAGGTGCCCGGCGATGCGCCACGCGTGGCCGAGCGCGGCGCCGACCTCGCGGGCGACGACGGCGAGCGCGCGTCCGACGGGCGCGAGGACCCAGCGCCAGAGGGCGACGGCGGGTACGACGAAGATCCACCGGCAGAGGGCCGCGACGACCGCCCACACCCCGCGCCCCAGCCACGCCACAC
>NZ_JASKYR010001170.1:0-1516 GCF_041028215.1 Streptomyces flavofungini | reverse complement strand
GGGTGCGGGGCGGGGCGAGCCGTCGGCCGCCGCGCGGCGCAGCAGCGAGGCGAGGTTCTCGGGTGTGCGGGCCGCGAACACGTCGCGGACGGTGATCACACCGCCTTCGGCCGCCTGGCCGAGACGCCCGGCGAGGACGGCGGCGGTGAGGCTGTGGCCGCCCGCCGCGAACAGGTCGGCGTCCGCGGCGCGGGGCGGGGCGCCGAGCACGTCGGCCCAGATCCGCGCGACGGTGCGGCCCGGCTCGTCGGCCGGTTCCCAGACCGCGCCGTCCAGACTCGCCAGACGGGCCAGGAGGGCCACGCGGTCGATCTTGCCGTGCAGGGTGACGGGCAGCTCGTCGAGCCGCAGCAGTCGCCCCGGGACCATGTATCCCGGCAGCCGCCGCGCCAGCATGTCGCGTACGTCGGACGGTTCGAGGTCCTGGTCGGAGGTGTAGACGGCCGCGATGGAGGGCGGCCCCGAGGACGCCGTCAGGGGGAGGACCGTGGCAGTGACGACGCCCGGCACGGAGCTGAGGGCGGCCTCCACCTCGCCGAGTTCGACCCTGTTGCCGTGGATCTGGATCTGGTTGTCCCGGCGGCCGAGGAAGACCAGTTCGCCCCGGTGGTTCCAGCGGCCGAAGTCGCCGGTCCTGAAGGCGCGGACGCCGGGATGCGCGGGCAGTTCGCAGAACCGGCCGGGTCCCGTCGGTTCGTCGTCGAGGTAGCCACGGGCCACGCCGGGTCCGAGGACGTGGATCTCGCCGGGCACGCCGGGCGGCGCGTGGTCCCCGTGAGGGGTGAGCACCAGCACGCCGAAGCCCTCGGAGGGCCTGCCGACGGGAACGGTGGTGAGGGCGGGGAAGTCGGCACCGGGGCAGGTGAAGGTGGTCGCCTCGATGGTCGCCTCGGTGGGCCCGTACAGGTTGGCGAAGGTGCCCACGCGCAGCCGGTCCGCGAGCCGGGGCAGCAGCCCCGCCGGGATCTCGTCGCCGCCGAGCAGGCAGACGCGGACGTCCTCGGCGGCCCCCGGGGGCAGGCCCTCGGCCATGACGGCGAGCAGGGAGGGCACGCAGTTGATGACGTTCACCCCAAGACGCCGCGTCAGCGACCAGAACTCGGCGGGGGCGAGTTCCTGGGGCGAGCCCATGGGGACCACGCAGCCGCCCGCCGCGAGGGTGGTGAAGATCTGGTAGGTCAGGGCGTCGGAGGTCACGGCGGAGAGCAGGGCGCACCTGCTCTCCTCGTCGAAACCGACGAGCCGCCCGGAGGACAGGGCCTTGTGGGCGAGCTGGCGGTGGGTCAGCGCCACCGGACGGGGGAGTCCGGTCGAGCCGGAGGTGAAGAAGAGGATCGCCTCGTCGTCGGGGCCGGGACCGGCCGCCGCCTCTTCCTCGGCGGGGCCGGCGGTGGCGAGGTCCCGCGGGGAGATCACCGGGATCTCCGCGTCACCGGGCAGTTCGTCCCGTGCGGAGATGACGCACGCCGCCCCGCTCAGGCGCAACTGCCGGGCGACCCGCGCCGACGGGTGGGAG